>NZ_JXIS01000046.1:0-128350 GCF_000836715.1 Bacillus sp. L_1B0_5
ACCAGATCCAGAAAAACCTGGAACACCAGATCCAGAAAAGCCTGGAACACCAGATCCAGAAAAACCTGGAACACCAGATCCAGAAAAACCGGAAAAAGAATTACCGAAGACAGGGCAGAAAATGCCTGTGGAACCATATATGGGAGCACTTCTTGTAATGATGAGTTTTGGATTATTCGTATTAGGTAGAAAACAGCAGAGATAATAAAAGTGAAAAGGTATCCTCAAAGTATTTGAGGATACCTTTTTTAGCATAAAAAAAGCATCTAGCAAAAGAACTAGATGCAAATAAAAACACATGGGAAGACAAAATTCTTCCCGTTTCCCGTATGTAATTATATCAAAAAAATTATAAAAAACTAGCTATATTTAAAATATAATTTTAAAAAAAGTTATATACATAAATAATTGCAATACTCGCAGTTTTATCTTCCTGAAAAAGTTATTTCTTTAGTTCCGAATATTAAGACTAATGTTGATAAATCTTCAGATAATTAGAAATAATGTCCAAAAGGATATATAATATTGCTTAAGAAATAGTTTTAATGGATTACATATATTTCATTTGGTGTATTAATTGAATATCATAATTTTTAATTTTATTAAGCAAGAATCTCGGTTACTTATTGCATTTCTAACATAGGGTGAGAAAGAAAAATACAATAGTGTGGAGGTTTTTATAATGACGTTTGTTCTTAGTAAAATGAGTGGCTTTAGCATAGAAGAAAAGGTACATGAATTTGAATCTAAAGGGTTTCTTGAAATCTCAAATGAAATCTTTTTACAAGAGGAAGAGAATCATAGTTTATTAACACAAGCACAGTTAGATTATTATAATTTGGAAGATGATGCGTACGGTGAATGCCGTGCTAGATCTTATTCAAGGTATATAAAGTATGTTGATTCACCAGATTATATTTTAGATAATAGTAATGATTACTTCCAATCTAAAGAATATAACTATGATGATGGCGGGAAAGTTAGACAGTTCAATAGCATAAATGATAGCTTTTTATGTAATCCTTTAATTCAAAATATCGTGCGTTTCGATACTGAGTTTGCATTTAAAACAAATATAATAGATAAAAGTAAAGATTTAATTATAGGCTTACATCAAGTAAGATATAAAGCTACTAAAGAAAGACCATCTTTTAGTTCACCTATTTGGTTACATAAAGATGATGAACCAGTAGTGTTTTTACACCTTATGAATTTAAGTAATACAGCTATCGGCGGAGATAATTTAATAGCTAATTCTCCTCGGGAAATTAATCAGTTTATAAGTTTGAAGGAGCCTTTAGAAACTTTAGTATTTGGACAAAAGGTCTTCCATGCCGTAACGCCACTTGGAACAGAATGTAGTACGGAGGCTTTTCGTGATATTTTATTAGTAACATTTTCTTATAAGGAGACAAAATGAGAGAGAATAAAATAATTATGATTTCTGGAGCCAATAGCGGTATAGGTCATGCTTGTATAAAATACTTTTTAGAAAAATCATTTCATGTAATAGCTCTTGATATTAATAATAATAACTTAATAGATTATATGAAAACAGATATGCCTTTGAAAGTAGTGCAAATTGATTTAAGTAATAGCGAAGCGATTCATAATCTTTTTACTCAATTAGATTTAGAAAAGCTTTCTCCTGATATATTAATAAATGCAGCTGGTATTCGAGAGATAACACCTGTTTTACATTTATCCGATGATATGTTTAAAAAAGTAATTGATGTAAATTTAGTAGCCCCATTTATCCTTTCTAGGGAAGTAGCTAAGCGATGGTGTGAATCGAAAATAAAAGGTTGTATTGTGAATATAGCATCGGTTTCTGGATTAATGGCTGAACCAGAGCGAGCTGCTTATGTGGCATCAAAGCATGCCTTAATCGGATTGACTAAACAGATGGCTATGGAATTTGGGAAGCAAAATATAAGAGTAAATAGCATTTCTCCTGGTGTTATTAGAACTGAACTTACAGAAGAATACTTTAGTAATAAAGCATTGATGTCTATGATAAAAAGTAATCAATCTTTAGATACTTGGGGGTTGCCGCAGGATATTGTTTCATGTATTGAGTACTTGATTTCTGATCAGGCACGCTTTATTACTGGTTCTAATTTTGTAATTGATGGTGGTTGGACTGCTGGGAAAAACTTGTAGTTGAGTGTTTTTGAGGAAAAGCACCTGTCCTTTTTTAGGCTGGTGTTTTTCTCACTATAAACAGATTTTTTTATTGGAGGGGGATTAATTTGCTTCAAAAAAGTTTTAAGCAAGAGAAAACGGTACCGGCCTTAAAGATGATAGCATCAATGGTTATCTTTGGATCAGTTGGGTTTTTTTCTGTTCAAACAAACTTACCTTCGTTTGAATTAGTGTTTGTAAGGTGTATTTTTGCGACAATATTTTTAAGTGTATGCTGGTTGCTTACAGGGCAATATAAACAAGATAAATGGGAACGAAAAGAAGTTATTCAAGTTTTAATATGTGGGTTTTTCTTAGTATTTAATTGGGTTTTCTTATTTAAAGCCTTTGAAAATATGTCAGTTACAATTGCTATCTCAGTTTATCATCTTGCACCAGTAATTGTATTGTTAATTGGAAGTATCGTCTTTAAAGAAAAATTAACATTAATATCTATCATTTCAATAGTTGTGTGTTTTGTGGGAGCTTTATTAATTGCTGGTATCGATGGAAGCTTCTCTTTCGGTTCATTAATGTCTTCAGGTATGATATGGGGATTTCTTGCAGCTCTCTTTTATGCATTTACAACTTTATTTGGTAAAGGGATTAACAAAATGAGTGCGTATGCAATGACATTTTTACAAACATTCTTGGGGATATTTCTTTTAATACCATTTATAGATTTAGATGCTTTTAGTGGCCTCACTCAAAGTAATTGGACATATATTATAGCTACTGGTTTTATTCACACAGGGATAGTGTATTATCTGTTTTTTGATAGTTTACGCCATTTGTCTACAAAAACAATCTCAATATTAGTTTTTTTAGATCCGGCAGTGGCAATATTATTAGATACTGTACTTACTGGATTCCGTCCAACTTTAATGCAAATAACAGGAATTCTATTTATTTTTATTGGCATGACTTTAACATTAAAAAAATCTAAAGATAAAAAACTGAGCCAAAAAGAAAAGCGAATTGAAAGCGATGCTAGTATATCTCAACAATAATGAAATATATTGTGTATAAAACGATAAACCTTGCATGAATCATGCAGGGTTTATTTGGTCTAATATAATTCATATTTATAATATATGTTTTTTAACATGCTTTTGATTCACTTATATTTATTTGACTATAAATTTACAAAAATGTATATAAAACCTTATTTTTTGATAATATATAAGTAATAAATTCATAGAATTGGAGTGATGAGATGCAGCCGTTAGAAAGGGAGATTCATTCTAATATGCTGAAAGTGTGGAGGATTCACGCTTTAATTGGGGCGGCAGTTATACTAACAGTCGTAATTGCGTATTTCTTTTTTATGATTAACTTTAACTGGTGGGGCTGGTTGTTTGGACTATTAGTAACAGGAGCCATTATATTTATTCCACTTGATTATTTTGTATTTCCAAATTTACGTCAGCGCTATTATAGTTACAGATTAAATGAAGAAGAGATTGAGATTCAAAAGGGAATGTTCGTTGTAAAACGCGTACTTATTCCGATAATCCGTGTGCAGCACGTAACGATTGAGCAAGGGCCGATTATGAGAAAGTATAATTTAGCAGAATTACACATTTCAACAGCCGCAACTTCTCATAGTATCCCAGGTTTAACGAAAGAAGAAGCAGAACAGCTGAAAAGACAAATTGGAGAACTTGCGAAAGTGAGTGATGAGGATGTATAAGAGGCAACATCCGATTACGATATTGTTAGGTATTAGGGTTGCGAGTTTGTTGCCACTTATTATTCTTGTTTTATTTAAACCTGATGAACAAGTGGAACCTTGGTATTTATTTTATCTTTTCCTTCTGGTTGTTTTATTCATCATGGCTATTTTTTCAGCAATTAAATGGTATTTTAAAGTGTACTGGATTGAGAATAATATTTTACATATAAAGCACGGTGTTTTTGTAAAGAAGGAAAGCTATTTAAATAAAGAGCGTGTACAAAATATTAGTACATCTTCTAACGCCATTTATCAAATGCTCGGACTTATGAAGCTAAATATAGAAGTAGCAGGCGGCGGTAGTGAGCCAGAAGTGATGTTGGCTGGTATTAAAGAAGACGAGGCAAAACATTTAATCTCTTTATTACATAAGAAAGAAACTACTGTAAAAGAAGAAATAGAAGAGGAAGAAAGCAAGACGGTTTATCAGTTAACAACGAAAGAGGTTTTAGCCGCAGCGATTACATCTGGTCGGTTCGGACTAGTGTTCTCTGGACTAGTACTTCTTTACACAAAGTTTGATTTTGTTCTTCCTGAAGGATTCACAAGTAAAGTAGAAGCGTATGTGATGGGAAACGGTGTTTATAAACTAATTGTAATTGCATTAATTTTAATGGTAATTTCATGGATTATTTCCACGGCTGGATATGTGTTGAAATATGCAAACTTTAAAATTGAGCGAAAAGGGGAAGAGATTCGTATCGTTCAAGGATTATTTGAAAAGAAAGAGTTTGTCTTAAAATTGCACCGCATTCAAGCGATTACTGTAAAAGAAGGTATGCTTCGCCAGCCGTTTGGTTATTGTGCTGTTGAAGTGGAAGCAATTCAAAGTATTGGAGCAGCAAGTAACGAAGTAATGTTGCATCCATTTATGAAGAAAAAAGATGTACAGCACCTGCTCACATATTTAGAGTTACCTTATGAAATCGAAGCGGAGATCGTTCACTTACCAAAAACAGCGTTGCATCGTTATTTCATTATGGGCTGGTCAATAAGTATCATACTCACAGTTCTAATTGCCAGCGTGAGTATATATTTTAAACAATATATTGCGTTGTTTGTTATTTTACCGTTATTTATCGTGTTTTCGTTACTTGCGTATGCTAGATATAAAAGTGGCGGTTATGAATTAAGAGAAAATCAACTAACGGTTGTATATCGTAATTTTTCGAAATATACAGGAATAATGCGAAGAAGACATGTTCAAGTAGTAGGTTATGATCAATCGTATTTTCAAAGAAAAGATGAATTATGTACAACTCTTGTAGCGGTAGCCGGGCGCGGTTATGAAGTAAAGCATATGAGAAAAAAAGATTCACTTCGTATATATAATTGGTACAAAGAAAAAGGAAACACCGATGTGTAGTGGTGTTTCCTTTTTGTTATTAAATGGATATCTTTAGTCGAATCGTTGATATATTTCAAGATGTGATAGATATATTCGAAAAATCGTTGATATATTTCAAGATGTGATAGATATATTTGAAAAATCGTTGATATATTCAAAGATGTGATAGATATATTCGAAAAATCGTTGATATATTCAAAGATGTGATAGATATATTCGAAAAATCGTTAATATAATTTCACGTACTGATAGTGTTGTATTACTTTTTAATTAAACTAACACATCAAAAGTAGTCACGAACGAAGGACGAGAGAAAATACTCTTTTGCTGTTCAGCATGTGGATGCGCCTGTGCTTGTCCTTCTGCTTGTGCAGGGCGTTTTTTATGAGCGTTTTCGAATGAACGTGATTCTGTCCAGTCTTTAAAGTTTTGCTCTGTTTCCCACATTGTTAAGATGACATATGTATCGTTACTTAATGGGCGTAGAACACGGATCGCTTGGAATCCTGGTTCGTTTTCAATAAGACCTGCGCGGTTTTTAAAGCGGTTTTCAAATATTGGGCGACCTTCGTCTGTGACAGAAATGTTGTTACAGACGATATAGCCAGGTTGTCCTTTAAATTCACCGACAGCATCTAGTACGTCATACTGAAGTGAGTCTTCTACAGATTCTTCTGTATTTTCTTTATAAAACATATTTTTCTCATCATTTTTTGCAGTGAAATGTGATTGTTCTAGAGGTGTTTCGTATGAAATAATAGCCTTCATTTTAATGCCCCCTTAATAGTTTGTTTCTATTATATCAACTCTCTTAAAAAACTTCGAAGATTATATACATAAAGATACTTCTTTTTCAAATAATAAATGTACCATCATTTGGAAAGAAGGACGATGTATGAAGAAAGTAAAGTGGACTTTATTAGGCGGCGTCGCAACGTTTGTAGTAGCAATTGTACTCTATAAACTTATCGTGTTAGCTGGTGGCTATATGATGGATGAAAAGCAGCTCGTTTTCCACTCTTCATCACGTATTGTTGACCAGAAAGGAAAAGAAATTACGAAATTATACGTAGAAAACAGGGAACTCGTACCAGTCGAGCAAATTCCGAAGTATGTGCAGCAAGCGTTTGTTGCGGTGGAAGATTCTCGTTTTTATGAGCATCAAGGAATTGATTATCCGTCTATATTCCGTGCTCTTTATAAAGATACGTTAGCTGGAGAAAAGGTAGAGGGCGGTAGTACCATTACGCAGCAACTCGCTAAAAATGTCTTTTTAACTCGTGAAAAAACATTTACGCGCAAATTGAAGGAAGTCGCAATTTCTCTTCAATTAGAGCAAAAATATACGAAGCAACAAATTCTTGAAATGTATATGAATCATATTTATTTTGGTCATGGGGCTTACGGTATTCAAGCGGCAGCAAAGTTGTATTTTAATAAAAATGTTGAGGATTTAACAGTAGAGGAAGGGGCAATGCTTGCAGGCCTTCCGAAGTCACCAAACGGATATTCACCGTACTACTCTGCAGAGAAGAGTAAGGAACGCCGCGATCTCGTGTTGTCACTTATGCATAAACAAGGCTATTTGACTGCAGAAGAAAGCGTTCGTTATCAAGGGAAGACAATTGCTCTATATAAAAACTTAGATGAGAATGAGCTTGCATATATGCCGTATATTGATATGGTCATAGATGAAGCAGCGCGTTTATACGGGTTATCTCATCAAGAGGTACTCCGAGGGGGATATACGTTTGTCGTACCAATGGATGAAAAAATTCAAAAGGTAGCGTATAACCAGTTTCAAGATGCAAGGAATTTCCCTGGGAAAGAAGAGGGGGCGCAAGGTGCATTTTTATTAATGGATAATCGTACGGGAGGGATTAAAGCGGCGATTGGGGGAAGAAAGTACGTCCCGAGAGGATTTAATCGTGTTTTTGCCAAAAGGCAGCCTGGATCTGTTTTAAAACCACTTATCGTTTATGCACCAGCACTAGAAACGAGAAAGTATAATCCGTATTCTTTATTAACAAATGAAAGAAATTCTTTTGAAGGGTATGAACCTCGAAATTATAATCATGAGTATTCAAAAGAAATGACGATGTATGATGCGATTTTAGAGTCGGCAAACGTACCGGCAGTTTCTCTATTAAATGAGTTAGGGGTAGAAGAAGGAAAGCAATATTTAGAAAAAGGAAATGTCCATATTGCAGATGCTGGTTTAAGTACAGCGCTTGGGGGATTAAAAAATGGCGTTTCAACATTTGATCTTGTAAAAATGTATCGTTCATTTTTAGCAAATGGAAATATTATTGAGCCGCACGTTATTGATAAAGTATTAAATAGACACGGTGCAATCATTGGGGAATCGCCAAAAGTAGAGACGAAAATCTTCTCGAAGCAGACAGCATGGTATATGACGAAAATGTTAGAAGGAGTTGTGAAGGAAGGAACAGCGAGAGTTGGTGTATATAACGGTGCGTTAGCTGGGAAAACAGGTACAACTTCATTGCCAAATGACGATAAGGGAGCAAGAGATATGTGGTTCGTCGGCTATACACCGAACTTAGTAGGCGCTGTTTGGATTGGTTATGACCGTACGGATAAGGAGCATCAGTTGCAAGGAGAAAGTGCATCTGCGACAAAATTATTTAAGAAAATTTTAACGAAGGCTAATGTAGAGCATAAAGAGAAGTTTATGAAACCTGAAGGTGTGGAAACAATCGGTTCTCCAATTCGGCTACGAAGAATTGAAGATGTAAAAATGAAACTATCATTTAGTCCTTTCGGTTTATTTAAAACAAAATTAAGCTGGACGCCACTTCCAGATAACAGAATTATGTACCGAATCTATAGAGTGGAGAACGGAATTCATACGCATGTTAGCACTGTAAACGGTGCTGGAGAATATGAGGAAAAGTTCGTTAACATATTTTCAAAACCGAGCTTTTACGTTGTGCCATATAATACACAAACGAATCGCGAAGGAGAAAAGTCAAAAGTAGCTAAACCATAGTTTTTCTCTGTGTTATAATAAGAATGTTGTGAAAATAGTAAGCGTTTTTACGAATGTTTGTGTCAATTTAATGAACAACGTACATAATATTATGCATTTTGTTTTTACAAGCTGTATAGTAAAAAAAGATAAATATCGAACGTATTCGAAGCATTGGTAAGGAAGGGAGCAAGGGTCTTGGTAAGAACTATAAATGAGACATTTTTAAAAGCATGTAGGGGGGAACGTACCGAGTATGTACCAGCATGGTATATGCGTCAAGCAGGTCGTTCACAGCCGGAATATAGAAAGATTAAAGAAAAGTATTCTTTATTTGAAATTACACACAATCCAGAGTTATGTGCTTACGTTACAAAATTGCCGGTTGATCAATATAACGTAGACGCAGCAATTCTTTATAAAGATATTATGTCACCACTACCTGCAATTGGTGTGGATGTAGAAATTAAATCAGGTATTGGCCCAGTTATTGATAATCCAATCCGTTCTTTACAAGACGTAGAAAAACTAGGGGAAATCAATCCAGAAGATGACGTACCGTACATACTAGATACAATTCGTTTATTAACGACAGAAATGTTAGACGTACCGTTAATCGGTTTTTCAGGAGCTCCATTTACATTAGCGAGCTATATGATTGAAGGCGGTCCATCTCGTAACTACCATAATACGAAAGCGTTCATGTATGCAGAGCCAAAAGCTTGGTTCGCTTTAATGGATAAACTAGCAGATATGGTTATTACATATTTAAAGGCGCAAATTAATGCAGGAGCAAAAGCAGTTCAAATTTTCGATTCTTGGGTTGGAACAGTAAATGTAGCAGATTATCGCGTATTTATTAAACCAGCAATGGAGCGTATTTTTGCAGAAGTTCGTAAGATGGGTGTACCGATGATTATGCACGGCGTAGGAGCTGCACACTTAGTGAATGAGTGGCACGACTTACCGCTTGATGTAGTCGGCTTAGACTGGCGCTTACCGATTGAGGAAGCACGTGCACGTGGCGTTCATAAGGCGGTCCAAGGTAATATGGACCCTTCATTCTTACTTGCGCCATGGTCTGTTATTGAAGAACATGTAAAAGGTATTTTAGATCAAGGGATGAAACAGCCGGGTTATATCTTTAACTTAGGTCACGGTGTATTCCCAGAAGTAAATCCAGATACATTAAAACGTTTAACTACATTTATTCATGAATACTCTAAAGGGCAGTTAGCGAAGTAAAGGAGAATTGCTGTATGAAAAAGAAAATTGGTTTGCTTGTAATGGCATACGGAACGCCATATAAAGAAGAAGATATTGAACGTTACTATACACATATTCGTAGAGGAAGAAAGCCAAGTCCTGAAATGCTGGAAGATTTAACAGAGCGTTACCGTGCAATTGGTGGTATTTCTCCTTTAGCTACTATTACATTAGAGCAAGCTAAGAAGTTAGAGAAGCGTTTAAATGAAGTGCAAGATGAAGTAGAGTACCATATGTATCTTGGCTTAAAACATATCGAACCGTTTATTGAAGATGCGGTGAAAGATATGCATAACGACGGAATACAAGATGCAATCGCACTTGTTCTTGCACCTCACTATTCTACGTTTAGCGTGAAATCATACGTTGGACGAGCACAAGAAGAAGCTGAGAAACTTGGAAACTTAACAATTCACGGCATTGATAGCTGGTATAAAGAGCCGAAATTCATCCAGTACTGGGTTGATGCAGTGAAAGGTATATATAACGGCATGTCAGACGCAGAGCGTGAAAAAGCAGTACTAATCGTATCTGCACACAGCCTACCAGAGAAAATTATTGCAATGGGCGATCCATATCCAGATCAATTAAATGAAACAGCTGATTACATCGCGCGTGGCGCTGAAGTAGCAAACTATGCGGTAGGCTGGCAAAGTGCAGGAAACACACCAGATCCTTGGATTGGTCCAGATGTACAAGATTTAACGAGAGAACTAAATGAAAAGCACGGTTATACTTCATTCGTATATGCACCAGTTGGATTTGTTGCGGAACATTTAGAAGTTTTATATGACAATGACTTTGAGTGTAAAGTTGTAACAGATGAAATTGGCGCGAAATATTATCGTCCAGAAATGCCAAATGCATCGGACGCATTTATTGATTGCTTAACAGATGTTGTATTAAAGAAAAAAGAATCTGTACTGTAAGAAGAAAGGGGGAGCCTGCTTGAGGAAAAAAGTTGTGATCGTCGGCGGAGGCATCACTGGATTAACAGCAATGTATAACTTACAAAAAAATATTCATGAAAAAAACTTGCCGATTGATACATTACTTATAGAAGCATCGGGTAAACTTGGCGGAAAAATTCAAACCGTTCGAAAAGATGGATTTACAATTGAACGCGGACCGGATTCTTTCTTAGCACGAAAAGAAAGTGCAGCTAGATTAGCGCGAGAATTAGGTCTTGGCGATGAACTTGTAAATAATCAAGCCGGTCAATCATTTATCCTCGTAAACAATCGGTTACATAAAATGCCGAGTGGATCAATGATGGGAATTCCAACGCAAATTACGCCGTTTCTATTTTCCGGGCTGTTCTCCCCAATTGGTAAATTAAGAGCTGGTTTTGATTTATTAATGCCGAGGTCAAAGCCAGTATCTGACCAATCACTCGGACAATTTTTCAGACATCGCCTCGGAAACGAAGTGGTTGAAAACTTAATAGAACCGTTACTATCGGGTATTTATGCAGGGGATATTGATGAAATGAGCTTAATGTCAACATTCCCGCAAATGTACCAGCTTGAGCAGAAACATCGCAGTATTTCACTCGGTATGCGTACGCTCGCTCCGAAAGAAGAGAAAGCTGAACCGAAAAAAGGAATCTTCCAAACAGTGAAAACAGGTTTAGAATCTATCGTAGAATCTCTCGAAGCAAAGATGCATGAAGGTACGATAATAAAGGGAACTCGCATTGAAAAAGTTGCAAAACAGGGTGATGGTTATACGATTACTCTTAGTAACGGAAAAGAAATAGAAGCGGACGCCATCGTAGTGGCAACTTCGCATAAAGTATTGCCGTCCATGTTTGCTCAGTACAAGCAGTTTCGTTTCTTCCGTAACATTCCAGCCACATCCGTTGCCAATGTCGCACTTGCTTTCCCAAAGTCCGCAATCCAGCGCGATATTAATGGTACAGGATTTGTCGTATCACGAAATAATAATTACACGATTACAGCATGTACGTGGACGCATAAAAAATGGCCACATACAACGCCAGAAGGAAAGACACTCCTTCGTTGCTATGTCGGGCGTGCTGGTGATGAAGCGGTTGTAGAACAAACTGAAGAAGAACTCGTTCAGCTCGTACTAGAAGATTTACGAAAGACGATGGATATTACAGAGGATCCAGAGTTTACAATCGTAAGTCGCTGGAAAGAAGCGATGCCTCAATATACAGTAGGCCATAACGAGCGAATGAAAAAGCTCACAACATTTATGGAGAAAGAGTTGCCTGGTATATACTTGGCAGGTAGTTCTTATGCTGGTGCTGGACTTCCAGATTGTATTAATCAAGGTGAGTTGGCAGCGAAACGTGTGCTGGCACATATTGAAAAAATAGTAGAATGTGAACGAGAAGCTTTAAATGTATAAAAAACTCCTACTTCATTAATGAAGTGGGAGTTTTTTATTGGAAAATAGGTGTTTTGTACTGTCCATATTCCACCTGTTTTTAACGTAAGTAATTTTTTGGTTTAAACTTATAGCTGAGATTAATTTTTTGTAAAATTTGTCGAAATATAGTTCTATATAACGAATCATTTGTTATGATAGAAATGCTGAGAAAATATGAAATAGGGAGAGGAAAATGGCTGTGAAGAAATTGTTAAGCGTCTTTTTATCATTTTTGCTATTGCTTTCATTTACTGGAACTTTAGCGCAAGCAGAAGAAAATGCTTCTATGTCAGTAGAAAAAGCAATTCAAGTATTTAAGCAGCAAGGGAAAACGAAGGGGATTGTGGAAGGATATATTGTTGGATATACGCAAAGTTCTTCTAAATATACGAAGGATCCAGCTAAGTTTGATGATACAAACGTAGCAATTGCAGATTCGCCAAACGAAACGAATCCAGACAAAATCATGCCCGTTCAGTTGTCAAAAGGTGATGTGAGAACGGCAGTGAATGTAAAAGATCACCCTGAAAATATCGGGAAGAAAGTTAGTTTGACTGGGACTCTTGAATTATATTTTAGTAACCCAGGTCTAAAATCAGTAACAGCTTATAAGTTTCAAGGTGAAGGACAAAACCGTGTTAGCGATGTAGTAGCTTCGCCGAACGGCGGAGAAGTTGCTAAAGGAACAGCGGTAACATTAACGACGAATACAGAAGGCGCAACAATCTACTATACGTTAGATGGCTCTAATCCTACTAATAAAAGTGTTCGTTATAATGGACGAATTGTAATGAATGAAAATAGTGTAGTGAAAGCAATCGCGGAAAAAGAAGGGCTTACTTCTTCAGCAATTTCGACATTTTCATTTATTATCGTAAATAATGAACAGGTTCGTATTCATGACATTCAAGGAAAATCACATATTTCTCCTTACAACGGGAAGAAAGTAAACAATGTGGAAGGCGTTGTCACAGCGCTTGATAAAAACGGCTTTTATATAGAAGATAATCAGCCGGATAATGATCCAGCTACTTCAGAAGGTATTTACGTATATAAAAAAGATGCGAATGTAGCAGTAGGAGATCTTATTCAAGTTGATGGAGTAGTAGAAGAATATGTTGGACCAGGATATGCAGAGCGATTTGAAACAGACTTAACGACGACAGAAATTAAGGCGAGTCGCGTTGCTGTAATCGCAAAAAATCAAACTTTACCAGCACCGATTGTACTTGGAGAAAACGGTGTGAAAATCCCGGACCAGATTATTGATAATGATGCATTTGGTTTATTTGATCCAAATGAAGATGCAATCGACTTCTATGAAAGTATAGAAGGTATGCGTGTTACGATGCCAACACCAAAAATTATTACACCTCAGAAAAACGGAAATTTATATGTAACAGTAAAAAATGGTGGAGATAAAATAGTAACACAATATGGCACACCTCTATTAGATGAAAATCAATTAAACCCAGAGCGTCTTTCTGTAAAAGTACCTCGCGATTATGTAGCAAAAGTAGGAGATACTTTCACTGGAGATATAACAGGGGTAGTAGGATATGATTACGGTTCTTTCCGTATTTCGCCAATAACAGAATTGCCAGCTGTAGTGGATGGTGGATTTAAGCAAGTAGGGGCAAATATTCAGCCACGTCTTGATAAGTTAACGGTTGCTACATATAACATTGAAAACTTCTCAGCGAATAAAAAAGAAACAACAGATGAAAAGGTAAAAGCGTTAGCGTATTCTATTAAATACAACTTAAAAATGCCAGATATTATCGGTGTAGAGGAAATGCAAGATAATAACGGATCAATTAATGACGGTACAACAGATGCGTCATTAAGCGCAAAACGTATCATTGATGCAGTTCTAGAAATTCGTGGACCGAAGTATGAGTATGTAGAAATCGCTCCAAACAATAATCAAGATGGAGGAGCACCAGGAGCGAATATTCGCGTCGGCTTCTTCTATAATCCATCACGCGTGAAATTAGCGACGGTACCGAAGTTACTTGATAAAAATGTTGTTCGTATTGGGGACGAAAATCCATTATTTGAAAGTACACGTAAACCGTTAGCGGCAGAATTTACGTTCCAAGGACAAAACATTGTTGTCGTTGCAAATCACTTAAACTCAAAACTAGGAGATGCAACGCCATTTGGAAAAGTGCAGCCGCTCGTATTAAAAAGTGAAGACAAACGAATTCAGTTAGCACAAGAAGTAAATCATTTCGTGCAAGGAATTCAGAAAAAGAATACGAATGCACCAGTTGTTGTGTTAGGTGATATGAACGATTTCGAATTCTCTAAACCACTAAAAGCACTAGAGGGAACAATCTTAAAAGATATGTTAAACACAGTGCCGAAAGAGAATCGTTACACGTACATTCACGAAGGAAACGCACAAGTGCTAGATCATATTTTAGTAACAAATAACATCGCACCGCACACAATTGTAGATCCAGTACACTTAAACTCAAACATAATGAAAGAGCACGGACGTGTAAGCGACCATGACCCAGTACTTGCTCAAATTGATTTGAAGAAAGCTTCTTAAAGAAAAGAACGCTTAGGTGACTAAGCGTTCTTTTTTTGCATCGTTATAGAATAGTATAAAGAGATGATTCCTTTTTTTGTAATCTAATGATAAAATTGATTGAATATTTAGTTTTTTAAAAGGAGGACAACAATGCAGTTACAAATAAATGGAAAGTTAATGAATCAGCTTGCAATTTTTTTTAGTACGATCGTCATGCTTCAGTTTGTAGCTGATGTAACAGGACTTACAAGCAATCTAGATATTACGTATAACTTAATTAATATAACAGCTTCTTATATAACATTTAGTTTGGCGGTTATTTTTACTTTAATAGGTGCAAGAAGAGAATTAAGTAAATATGCAATTATTTTATTATGTTCAGTGGTAGGTATTAAAGCAATTTATTTTGTGGTGTTCGTTATCTTATGGGGATTGGCAGGTACACCGTAAAGGGGAGGATGATTATATGAGTAATGATAATAAGAGCGTAATTCTCTATGTTAACTTAGGGAATTACGCTCTTATTATCATTTAGTCTGAAATTGTTTGAAACGCTTTTCTACACCGCTCTCTTCTTTGCAGTCTTCTTTTATATTTTTTTCTATCCCGCTTTACTCCTTGTATATACATAAGTAAGCTAACGAAAAGGAAGAAAGCACATTGCGTCATTAAAATATATGGTGACATGCCTTGCAATGGCTGTTTCGGATCATATAAATGAAAAGGTGCTCCGCCTATTGAAGGAAGTATTGTATTTAGCAGGACGTAAGGAATGGAGGCGGCTGCAAATGGAAAGAGAATTGCCATATAGTCTTTTTGTGACCATACAGATGCAGCAAGTCCTAAAAGGGCCATTAAACCTGCAAATAAAAAATTAATTCCGATATATACAGCAATGTAAGTGAGAGGCGCATCAAAATATAGGTTTGCAAACATTCCATCAGCATTTATGATGCCTGAACCAACCGTAGGTGTTCCGTCTGGAATGGTTAATTTGCAAAATAATAACGATAAGATGAATGGAAGTGTATAAAGAAATCCTCCGCAAAAAAACGTAACGATATATTTCGCTACTGAATAAGGAAATATAGAAATCCCCTTACTCACAAACGGTTTAAAACCATCGGACTTATCCGAATTGTAACTTGTACTAAAGGGGAAACTCGCAATAACTGGCATTAATAATAAATAAACATCCATTTCATTGTCGCGAAATCCAATCCATTTTAAATCTGTTGATATAGGACCATTTGCTGCGTTTCCTAAATAACGAATTACATAATAATAGTGATAAATGCAAATAAGAACGAATCCACTAAGCATCATAATGAAAGAAATACGACTACAAAAAGCTTGCTTTATATTTAAACGAAGTGCACGCATCATGACTGAAAAAGCCTCCACTGTTTTGATAAACTTGTCTATTTTCTATATTACTATTAATTGTAAAGATTTTCTTGTTTTTTTATTTGATTATTTGAAAAAGAGGAATTTTGTTGTTGTGAAGTAAGGTTTAGCTGAAATTAATTTTTCTAAAATATGGTTGACAATTAAGTATTACATTTGTAATCTTAAGTATAGATTACAAATGTAATACTTAGGAGTGAAACATACGATGACAAATCAATTACCTAAAATATCTGAAGCGGAATTAGAAATTATGAAAGTACTTTGGTCGAGTTCTCCACAAACAGCGAATGAAATTATAGAAGAACTGGAAGATGCAATGGACTGGAAACCGAAAACAATCCGCACATTAATTAATCGATTAGTACAAAAGGAAGCCGTTTCTTACCATCAAGATAAAGGGCGAATGTATGCTTATTATCCGTTAGTATCACAAGATAATTATTTGCAAGTGGAAACGAAATCTTTACTAAAGCGTTTTTGCGGTGCAGCGTTTAAACCATTACTTGTTAATTTCTTAAAAGAGGAGAGATTATCTTCAGAAGATATTAATGAATTAAAACGCATTTTAGATGAGAAGACAGAGGAGAATAAGAGGAAGGATCGATAAAAATGATAAACACGCTTATAAATGTATACCTTCCTCATTTTTTTGATTGGCTTATAGAAACTTCACTTATGGCTAGCATATTAGTTGGATTTATTTTATGCATAAAAGTTCTATTTAGAAATAAATTAACACCCCGGTGGCAATATATGTTGTGGATCGTATTAATGATAAGACTCCTTTTACCATGGTCGCCAGATAGCTCTTATAGCATTTACTCATTACTTTCCTATAGTTCTAGTGTATCGGAAGTTATTCCAAAAAATATGCCGGCTACTGAGAATATAGTGAACATAGAAAGCGACCGTAAAGTGGAATTGGAATCAAATCCTAAAATGGTGACAAAAACTAGCGAACCGGAAGTAGAAGTCAGTTCGGAAAAACAGACTACATTTTCTTTATACAAACTTGCTTTGTATGTGTGGCTAGCTGGGGTAATCATATTAGCAGCTATCACGTTTCTTACAAATAGACGGTTATATTCGTACATAAAGAAACAACCGGATATTACGGATGAACAGGTCATTACAGTGTTTGATCGCTGTAAGCAGTCTATGAAAGTGAAGAAGGCAGTTTCCTTACGTTTAGCAGGAAAAATTGCAAGTCCAACTGTGTTTAGTTTCTTCCGCCCAAAAGTATTACTATCAAAAAAACATATGAAAGTATTAAATGAGCAACAATTACAATATGTCTTTTACCATGAGTTAGCTCATATTAAGAGAAACGACGTAGCTGTAAATTGGATTATGTACAGTTTAATCCTATTAAATTGGTTCAATCCAATTCTTTGGTACGCCTATTTTTGTATGCGAGAAGATCAAGAATTAGCCTGTGATGCATATGCACTTACTTTTATAGATAAAGAGGAACAAATTGCATACGGTCATACAATTATTACCCTTTTAGAACACTATTCCTATCAAGTGCCAAGCCTAGCAAATTTAAGTAGAAATAAACGAACACTAAAAAGGAGAATCGTTATGATTAAAAAATTCCAAAAGAAATCGTATCGTCTTTCTTTACTTGGAGTTATTGTCATAGTTGCTATAGCAGGCGGATTTTTATTAAATGCAAAGATAACTGAGGGAGATGAAAGACAGGAAGAAAAGGTTGTAGAAAAAAAGCAATCTAAAGCAGCTTTTGAAAAAGCGATAGAAACAGTATATGGTACACCAGAGAATGCAAGTAGAGAATGGGGTATGTCAATAAAGTCATATAAAAGGGATACAGATTTTTTGTATTTGGCAGAAAAGAATTTTACAAAAGAAGAATTTGAGCAGTATGTTCAATTATTTAAAGAAGCTAAAGAAATTCATAAAAAAGCAATGGTTAATAAAAAAGTACCTGAGAATTATGATAGAGATACAAAGGAATTTAAACGTGAACGTTTGAATAAAGCTGATCAAGAAAGATTAGCTAGTATTGAGAAGAAAGTAGTTCCACTTTCGGAAAGGGTGGAGAAGTCTTTAACATATACTATAGAAGAAGCGAAAGAACATGTACCGTATCAAATTAAGCAGCCGACTTATATACCTGAAGGTTATGAATTAAAGAGGGAATGGGCTGACTCATATTTTGGAAGAGATGTAGAATTAGTTGTTAAATCAGAATATGCAAATGGAAAATATGGTTTTACAATTTACCAATCAAGGATTTATGCAGGTGGTAATAAGGATCCGCTACACTATATGATGCCTGGAGTAGAGAATCTAGAAAGTTATAGTTTAGATGGGAAAGAAATGGTATATAATAAATCTTCTCATGGAGAGGGGAAGTTAAGAGGCCTTAAAATGTTTGTACCAGCACAAGGTAAGAATAGTGATTATCAAATTGTCATAGTGAATGATATTTTTACAAGAGATACAAAGATATACGAAGAGATAATTGATGATGATCTAACTAAGAAAGAGATGGAGAAAATATTACTTTCTATGTCAAAATAATAGACAGTGTTCTTAAAACTTTGGTTTTAAGAACACTGTCTATTTTATTAAGTTTCTAGTGGGATCTAGTCAGCAATTATTTACGAATATATTCTAGCTTTCCATACAAGTATACTTTTTGATAAACTATGGACAGTATGATATAACTTGACTGAAATTTTTTTATACTGGAAATAATAAAAAGAGAACTTGTATAGAATGTAAGCGTGTGGTAATATCAAAGATGTACTGATTGACTATATTATCCAATTGGTCATTTTTGGAGGTGACAATGTGGCGATAGATCGAAAACGTTCTATTATTGAAGCTGCAACAAAGTCTTTTTCAGCGTTCGGTTATAAAGCAACAACGATGGATCAAGTAGCGAAGTTAGCGAATGTAGGAAAAGGAACGATTTATACTTTTTTCAAAAATAAAGAAGAGCTATTTGGTGAAATTATTTCTAATTTAATTACAGAAATGAAGCAAGTTGCAGAAAGCGCAATTCGTTCAGATGTTTCATTTTTTGAAAATGTACATAGAGCATTATATAGCATCTTGGAATTTAGAAAAGAACATCAGCTCATGATTAAATTAATTCAAGAAGAGCGCGATATGGGAACGAAAGAAGTACAAGAAGTTATGCAACAAGTTGATGTGGAAATCGTTTCTGTTATTCAATCGTATTTAAAGATTGCGATTGAAAAAGGTGAAATTAGCAAATGTGATCCAGAAATTACAGCATTTATTATGCTTCGTCTATATGTATCACTTATTTTTGATTGGGAAAAAAATCACGAACCGCTAGAAAAAGAAAAAATTGCAGAGTTATTTGAACTTTATTTACTAAAAGGATTGTCAAACTAAGATAATCCTTTTAATTTTATAAAAAATGACCAATTGAACAATATGGTCATATATTTAAGTTAAGGGGGGATATAGAAAAACTATAATCAAAATGAGGAAAAGTTGCATAGTAATAAATTCAGGGATAAGGCATATGTATGAACAAGTATAGCCTTTTTGTTTGGGTGAAAATGACTAAATGAACGTTTTGGTCATTTTATAAAAGGGGGAGAAATTATGAAAGGGAATCAGTTACTTCGTAAAGAGTTCACGGAAATTATAAAAAGTAAAAAAATATTAATTCCAATTATCGCGGTTTTATTTGTACCGATTTTATATGCAGGGATGTTTTTGTGGGCCTTTTGGGACCCGTATAAACAGTTAGATGACTTACCCGTTGCAGTAGTCAATTTAGATAAAGGCGCACTATTTGATGGAAAACCAATTGAGATTGGAAAAGGGCTCGTTGATAATTTAAAAGATAATAAAAGTTTTAAATGGGAGTTCGTAAGTGAAAAAGAAGCAAAGAAAGGAATGGAAGGTAGAAAGTATTACATGTTAGTGCGCATTCCAGATGACTTCTCAAGTAACGCTACAACGTTATTAAAAGACAATCCAAAGCGATTAAACTTAGAATACATTCCAAACGAAAGTTTAAACTTCTTATCTTCACAAATTGGCGGAACAGCCATTGAAAAGATTAAAACTGAAGTATCCAGCACGTTAACGAAAACATATGCAGAGAAAATGTTTGATTCTATTAAAGATGTCTCAAAAGGATTAGCAGATGGAGCAGAAGGGGCAAGTAAACTACACGACGGATCAAGTGAATTGCATGATGGTTCAAGTAAAGTGACGGATGGCCTTCATACACTGCAAGGGAAGTCTGGGGAGATGAAGGATGGAGTTGAGAAACTATTTGATGGATCTGGGAAAGTGACAGCAGGTTTAAATACGTTAAATAGCAAAACCGGTGAAATGCAAATAGGTATCGGGAAATTAGTAGATGGATCAGGAAAAGTAACAGATGGTTTACATGTATTAAATAGCAATGCAGGTATCGGAAAATTAGTAGATGGGTCAGGAAAAGTAACAGCAGGTTTAAATACATTAAATAGCAAAACGGGTGAATTGCGTGATGGATCTGAGAAAGTGACCGGTGGCTTGAACAAATTAGTAAGTAAATCCGGTGATTTAAAAACAGGAACAACTAATCTATCAAATGGTATGGGAAAACTTGTTGAAGGGCGAAGTCAATTAGAAAAAGGGTCTCAAGAAATTCAAAAGGGATTGCAAGATTTAAATAGTAACGTACAAAAGTCTGCTGCAGGCTTAGAGGAAATGCAGTCGAAAGTTCCTTCTATATTGAATACAGTAAATGAAAAAATAGATGCGGCTGGGGCGAATATAAATCAGTTAAATGAACTTACGCAATCAACAGTAGGAGATGCTAAAACTGCAGCACAAGATGTAGTAAATTTACAAAAGCAAATTGAAAGTTTACCAAAAGAATATCAAGAGCAGTTACAACCGTTCATAACAAGTGCTGTAAAAAGTACAGCGACAGTTCAGCAAAAGGCTGCCGGAGTAGCAGGTGGAACAAATAAACTAAATGAAGAAGTAAAACAATTAAAGGGCGAAATACATCAAACAACAAATGGATTGCAAAATAAATTACCAAATCCAGCAGGGATGAAAGCTCTGGCAGATGGTGTTGAGAAACTAACGAACGCACAAAATGAATTTGTTAGTAAGTTTCATGGATTTGGTGAGGGATTAGATAATGCAAAAATAGGTGCTGATAAATTAAAAGATGGATCAGTTCAATTAATTGATGGAGTAACGCAATTACAAAGCGGCTCTGGAAAAGTAACAGATGGATTAGGTCAATTATTTGCAGGAGTAAATCAATTAGCAGATGGCTCAAGCCAAGTAACAGGTGGTTTAGGAACATTATCTGCAGGAGTAAATCAATTAACGGATGGCTCAAGCCAAGTAACAGGCGGTTTAGGTACATTATCTGTAGGAGCAAATCAAATGGCAGGTGGAGTAAATCAATTAGCAGATGGCTCCGGTCAAGTAACAACAGGCTTAGGCACATTATCAACTGGCTCAACCCAGCTAATCGATGGCGTTAATAAACTAGCAGACGGATCAGGAAAAGTAACTGATGGACTAGTGAAAGTAAACGATGGTTCAAGTGAACTTGCAGAGAAACTTGGCGAAGGAGCAGAAAAAACTGGTGAAGTAAAAGGGACGGATAAAACGTATGATATGTTTGCAAGTCCTGTAAAAGTGAAGACGGAGAAAATGGCGGAAGTTCCAAACTACGGAACTGGATTTACGCCGTATTTCCTATCACTCGGTTTATTCGTTGGGGCATTACTATTATCAATCGTATATCCATTACGTGATACAGTCGGCGTTCCGAAATCAGGGTTTAGTTGGTTTATTAGTAAGTTCGGCGTACTACTATCAGTTGGTATTATTCAAGCGATAGTAGCAGATGTTATATTACTGTTCGGATTAGGTGTAGAAGTAAAAAGTATTCCGTACTTCATACTCTTTAGTATCATTACAAGTTTAGCGTTTATTGCATTAATTCAATGTTTAGTAACAGCATTCGGTGATGCAGGCCGTTTTATCGCCATCATCACATTAATTATGCAGCTTACAACAAGTGCTGGAACATTCCCGTTAGAGTTGATTCCGAAGTTTTTACAACCATTCAATGCTTGGTTACCGATGACATATTCTGTATCAGGACTGAAAGCAGTCGTATCAAGCGGAGACTTTAATTTCATGTGGCAAAACGTAGGGGTGCTCATGATTTTCATTGTTGTATTATCACTTGGAACAATTGCATCCTTAACTTGGATGCACAAACGACAATTTAGAAATATTGCTGAAAATCAATCGGTTGAAGCGTAAATAAGGAACATAAAAAAGGTACCGAAATGGTGCCTTTTTTATTGGTCTTTTTTTATCACGCTATTTGTGGGCAGTAAGGCTCCCACCTCAAAATTTGGCTAGAGAAAAGAAGTTGGGTGGGAGATAGACTGCCAATAAACGCCTGATTAGTGTGGGCTAATAATCAGTGAGGCTGAACAAAACACCTACTGATTAAAGTTTCACTTTATAGGCTGAGAAATTTCATTTGTTTTTCTATTTTTACGGAAGAAGTATATAGCAATACTTATAAGGATAATTGTAGCTACAATCCAAACAAATGGACCATATTTTTCAGCAAAAGTATATAGTTTCATGTTGCTGGAAATGTCCTCTTTTGTTTTTCCTATTAGAATTTCAGAGCCACTATAACCTTCAAGTGTATCTCCTTTTTTTATGCCAAAAATAAGAACGTCTGATTTGTTTTCTATTCCGGTGTATCGGTATCCTTTACCTTTAATTGTTAATTGGGTATCATCCTTTTTTAGTGAATAGTCTTCGGCAGAAATATCTTTGCCTGACAGTGTAATTGGTTCCATTGAGAAGCGGATTTCTTTTAATGCAGGAAGATTCTCATTGTTTAGTAAGAGTTGCTTTGCAATATGCTGCTCAGTATTAATGTTTATCCAATTTGCTTTTCGTCGTTTATATGTATTAATTTCAAGGAGTGCGAATTCTTTATTTTGAAGTTTTTCCTCTGTAATAGGTTGCGCGGTAGTTAATGTTCCTTTTAATAAAATCACACCGTCTTTTGCAGATTGAAAGGAAGTGGTTTCCTTTGTTTTCTTTAATGTATTGATAGTCCCTTTATAATCCTCTTTTCCTAAAAGAACAGCTCCTGTATGTACGGTTAAAATAAGATATAGGATGCTGAATACGATAATAGCTTTTTTCACTATTTCCCCTCCAAAGTATGTATAATTAAATTATAACATAATTTACCATAATAAATTTATTAATTTGAATAAAAAGTTACAGACGTAAAAGTAATAAATACATTAAGAGAAGTGTAGATGAGAGGAGTAAAAATGAAAAAGAAATACAGTTGTAAGAAAGTTGTACAACTGTACTTAAAGTGGATAAAATATTTTCTTCATAATGTAATGGTTGTTTTGTATCCCTTTTTCTCCTTAATTTCATCATATTTCATGTATAGCTAAATAAAAGGACAGGAATTACAACAATTTACAGAGAAACATAGAGTAGAGGGGCTGGTATGATGAAAGGAAATCTTACTTATTATTTTGTCTTAAATCCGCTAATCATCTTTCTTGTTTACGCCCTTTCACCTATCTTGTTTCATAAAGAAAAATATATAAATATGAAAGATGCACTAGGAATACTTGTAGTTTACTATGTGCTAATTAGTGGGTATTACTTTATGGATGTTATTAGTAAAAGAATGAAGAAAAACGGTAAAGACAAATAAAGAGTTTTAGTACATAAAAATCGATGGAGGACAACAAAATGACTGAAAGTGAAATGAAATTTAGGGATACGACCATTCGTAACTTTTTTGATAAAGAGGACCGTCTAAAATCGATTCCAGGTCAAAAGAAGAAAAAACTAGTATTGTTAGAGTATTTAATTAGCAAGTTAAATGCGGAGAATCAGTATACGGAAAAAGAAATCAATGCATTCATCAAACAATATCATGACGATTTTTGTACGATTAGACGCGAGTTTATTGTGCAGGGGTTTATGGACAGAGAGGATAATATGTACCGTATAAATGGGAGAGAAGTGTGGACGAAGTGGGAGGAGCTATGAGTGTAATGAGGAAGGGGGATTTTCTTGCAAGCTAGTAGTCTTATACATGAAGAGATTTCAGGGAAACCATCAATTTTGGGGATGTTTACTTCACCAACACTGCAATTCAAAAGGATGAAGAATCAAAGAAATATATTTTTACCACTCGCTCTTTTAATAGTATTCATTATAGTTTCAAGTGCGTTAATGTCTTGGAATACTTCAAACAATCCTGCGCTTAGTATGTTTCATAATAAAACAGGATTTACTGTTCCAAAATACATAACTTTCTTTACTACATTTGGGATTTCCGCAATTAGTGGAATCGTAGCTTTATTTTTTGCGCCTATATTCTATAAAAATATTATGATTTTTTTCGGGGTTGATATTAACTATAAGGAAACGTTCCCGATAATTATTTATGCTTCATTTGTATTGCGATTAGGGATGATTTTAAACGGATTAATTGCACTGTCTCTAAGTGGGTATGAGATATCTTATACAAGTTTAGGCGCGATAGCAACGGATAATATGGTTCTACATACAATCGCTCAAAGAATAGATATATTTAATATTTGGTATTACATTTTATTAGGTATAGGTTTAAAAACGATTACGAATTTAAATAGGGATAAACTTATTCCTTTTATTATTGTACTTTTTATTTTTACTAGTTTATTAGCAAGTATGGCTGGATTTATGCAGGAAATATCTAATCCATAAAGGTATTATGAGAAGCAGAACTATAAAAGGTGGATTGGATATAGACCAATCCACCTTTTATCATTTTTTACACTAAAACTTTTTTCTCCAATCTTTCTTTCTGACGTAAATGATGAGCAAAATGCATAGAAATAAGTTGGAACCATTCTGCTGCATGTAAGTAACCAAGCCCAGGATGTTCGACTTTACAATCACTTGGAATAGAAGAAAGTGTTGGCTCAATGTCTTTAACAACTGTAATTAATTCTAGAATACGTTTTTGTATTTCTTCTTTATTAGAGGGGTTTTCAGGTGTATATCCAGGATGATTTGGTACTTTGATTTGTATATTTGGGAAAGCACCAAGTTTATATACTTTTTCACCCATATCCGTTTTCTTGTTAGTTGCAGAAGGCACTTCAGTTCTACATTTCGCGATTGCATCTAACTGCATATATGTAGAGGCAATTAAATGATTGTACATTTGACCGAGAGACCATTCCTCAGCAGAAGATTTGATCTTAAATTGTTCTATCGAATATTTTTCTAATTCCTCCATGTAATACGTAGCTAATTCTTCAAATTTCTTCATAGTGTTAACTCCTTTTTATAAAAATGTATTTGTTAATACTTACTATAAAGGAGGGATACTGACAACATTATGTCAGTAGTGAAATTAAAGTTTTAACATTTTTTTTGCTTCATCATGGATTTTCTCAGAAAGAATTTTTGGCTCAAGTACTTGCACTTGGCTTCCCCAGCTCAATACCCATTGAAATACTTCGTCTATGTTTCTTGATTTCAACAAGACATGAAAGCCATTGTCTTTGTGCTCGTATGAATCTATAAAAAAGTAGCGAGATTCAATAATCTTATGTGCAATATGAGATGGGAATAATAAGCGAACCGTAACAGTACGATTGCTTTCGGGTTTGTAGTTTTGTAAAGAAAAGTCTTTCGGTTTTGTGAAGAATTCTTGTTCTTGCTGTAATGTATCCATACGATCTAAACGAAAATTACGTATTTGTTTTCGAAGTAAACAATGAGCAACGATGTACCAAATCCCTGAAATGTTGACTAAACCGTAAGGATGAACAGTCCGTTTTATTTTTGTAGTTTCTCTCGGTTTACGATAAGAAAAAGAGATAGCTTGTTCTTTTTGAATAGATTCTTGCAACAGGAGAAGTTGGTTTTCTAGTTTTTCTTGTTCAGGTTGTTTGTGTGAAAATATGGGAGAAAGGAAACGGAAGGTTCCTCGTAGTTCCCGGGCTTTCTGTTTTTGATCAGCAGGTAGGACAATTTCAAGTTTCTCTTTTGCCGATTGCGCATGTACAGAAAAAGAAGAAGTGAAAGTTTTCTCTATATAATCACCGCCTAGTAAAAGAGTAACAGCTTCTTCAGGTGTAAGTTGAATGGGAGGCAAAAAATAACCATCCATTAATGAATAACCGTGGCCGGGCATTGCGAAAAGTGGGACGCCAGATTCACTAAGTGCATCCATATCTCGATAAATGGTTCTTATACTTGTCTCAAATTTTTCAGCTAAGCTTTGTGCTGTAACAGTTTGTCTTCTTTGTAATTCAATTAATATAGCTAATAAACGATCTGTCCGATTCATGAAATATCTCCTTCAATTTTTATAAATATGCTTTCTATAAACTTCTAAAAGTATTATATATTCCCCTCCCATTAACAGACTTTTTCCTATGTATAATATTAATATAGTAAAATCATAACAACCGATATTGCAGTTTCCAATAATATACTATATAATCAATTTAAGAAAACGTTTTCATGCAAAGGGGGAGAATTTCGTGTCGACTATAGAGGACGTGGCGAAATTAGCGGGGTTATCAAGGACAACGGTTTCTAGGGTGATTAATAATCATCCATATGTTTCAGATGAGAAGAAAAAAAGGGTTCAATTAGCAATGAAGCATTTAGGCTTCGTTCCTAATTCTGCGGCGAGAAGGCTTCGTAAACAAAAAACGGAAACAATTGCGGTGCTAGTTCCAAGGATTACAAATCCTTTTTTCAGTAGATTTATTGAAGCAATCGAGATTGCAGCTTCTGAACATAAATATAAACTGATTATTTGTCAAACAAGATATTTACCAGAAAAAGAAATGGAGTATTTACAATTATTATCTACGAAACAAGTAGATGGGATTATTCTATGTTCACTAGAAAATCCGTGGGAAGATGTAGAGCCATACTTACAGCACGGTCCAATCGTGTTATGTAATGAATATATTGAGGAAGCAAATATTCCAACAGTGAAGTTTGATCATGCGCAAGGAGCATACATAGCTGCGAAGCATGTGTTAGATCAAGGGTATCGTAATCTTATTTTTTGCCGTGGTAACGAAACCAAATTAGTTAGCCAGCAGCGAAAAATGGGCTTTTTACGTGCAATAACTGAGAAGAGCCGCCAAGTAGAAGCGATTGATTTTCTTGAAAACGCTTTCTCTTGGGAGGATGGAAAACGAATATTCCATGAAGTATTAAAGGACAAAAAAAATCCTACCGCGATTTTGGCAGGAGGCGATGAGGTAGCAGCTGGAATTATCTCAGAGGCGAAGCACCATAACTTGAGCATTCCAGATGATCTCGCTGTTATCGGTTTTGATAATCAAATATTATCGCAGATTACAGAACCAGGTATTACGACAATTGAACAGCCAATTGATGAAATGGCCCGAAAAGTTGTCGACCTGATGATGGATAAAATCCATACGAAAAATTATCGAAAAAAAGAATTGTATGAGTTTGAACTGGAGCTCTTGGTGAAAGGTTCAACGATGAAGGATAAGATGTTATTAGCCTAGTAGACTATGTCTGCTAGGTTTTCTTACGTTCACAAACTACTATTCTTCGTGAACGCAGTCATCACATTTGTTATGGTATGCTTCGTGTTGCTCATCAATTTCTTTCCCACAGTGCGCACAAGTTTTCGTCGGTAAATTTCTGAAAAACTCCATTGGTTGATCGATCATGTCAATCCCTCCATTTCCATTTCTTACTATCATTGTATTAGTACAAAAAATAAAAGTCAACAACTGTTTTATAACAAAATTGAAAATTAATGAAAAAGTTTAGGAAATGGATTATAGTTAACAATGTAGGATGTAAGTAAAAAACTTTCTCAAGTACGGAGAAAAACTGCATTCCTACTCGGTTTTAGAAAGGATGGATACATATGAAAATGACTGTTGTCGGCTTTTGGGGCGGCTTTCCAGAAGCGGGAGAAGCAACGTCGGGGTATTTGTTTGAACACGATGGTTTTCGTTTACTTGTAGACTGTGGTAGTGGTGTACTAGCACAGCTTCAAAAATATATAACACCATCTGATATAGATGCAGTTGTACTTTCGCATTATCATCACGATCATGTTGCAGACATTGGGGTATTGCAATATGCGAGATTAATTACGAGTGCGACAACAAGGCAACTACCGGAATTACCAATATACGGTCATACGTTTGACGAGAATGGATTCCATTCTTTAACACATGAACCACATACGAAAGGAATCGCGTACAATCCAGAAGAAACACTTCAAGTTGGACCATTCTCGATTTCGTTCTTAAAAACTGTTCATCCTGTTACATGCTTTGCGATGCGTATTACAGCTGGAGATGATGCTGTAGTATACAGCGCTGATTCAAGTTATATTCCTGAATTCATTCCATTCACAAAAGATGCTGATCTTTTCATTTGTGAGTGTAATATGTATGCACATCAAGAGGCTGCAAAAGCAGGGCATATGAATAGTACAGAAGTAGCAAGTATTGCAAAAGATGCGAATGTAAAAGAACTTTTATTAACGCACTTACCGCATACAGGCAACCCATCTGATTTAGTAACAGAAGCAAAACAAATTTTCAGTGGCCATATTACGCTAGCGCATAGTGGCTACGTATGGAACTCATGAGGTGATACGATGTTATTTATTGATAATAAAGGAATTACAGATCCTAGAATAAACTTAGCGATTGAAGAATATTGTGTGAAGAATTTAGATATTAACGAAACATATTTACTGTTTTACATTAATGAGCCTTCGATTATCATTGGTAAAAACCAAAACACAGTAGAAGAAATTAATGCAGATTACGTAAAAGAAAAAGGTATTCATGTCGTTCGTCGTCTATCAGGCGGAGGCGCAGTATATCATGATTTAGGAAACTTAAACTTCAGCTTTATTACGAAAGATGATGGAGATAGTTTCAGTAACTTCAAAAAATTTACTGAGCCTGTAACGAAAGCGCTTGGTAAATTAGGCGTAAATGCAGAACTAAGTGGTCGTAACGACATTTTAGCTGAAGGTAGAAAAATTTCAGGTAACGCGCAGTTCTCAACGAAAGGTCGTATGTTCAGTCACGGTACGTTACTATTTGACTCTGAAATCGATCACGTCGTATCAGCGCTAAAAGTAAAAATGGATAAGATTCAATCAAAAGGAATTAAATCAATCCGTAGCCGCGTTGCGAACATTACAGAGTTTCTAAACGAAGAAATGACGACAGAAGAGTTCAGACAACTTCTTCTAGAAACAATTTTCGAAGGAGAAACAGAAATCCCAACGTACGAATTAACAGAAAATGATTGGAAAGAGATCCACAAACTTTCTGAAGAACGTTACCAAAATTGGGATTGGAACTACGGAAAATCACCGAAGTTCAACTTACAACATTCACACCGCTTCCCAGTTGGACAAGTTGATGTTCGTCTTGAAGTGAAAAAAGGAACAGTAACAGAATGTAAAATTTACGGCGACTTCTTTGGTTCACTAGATGTTCATGATATTGAAGAGCATCTAACAGGCATTCAGTTCGATAAAGATGCATTCACTGCAGCTTTAGAAGGCGTAGATATCGCACGCTACTTCGGTAACATTACAACAGAAGATTTCTTACATTTATTCTTCTAAAAATGAGGGAGGCTTCCATAACGGGCAGCCTCTTTCTTTTTGCGTAGATTGTCAGGTTTTGTCGGTAAGTCGATATAACTGAAAAATCGCCGATATAAATTAAGTTGCGCTGATATATTTGGAGAATCGCCGATATAAACCGAGTTGCGCTGATATATTTGGAAAATCGCCGATATAAATCGAGCTGCGCTGATATAACTGAAAAATCGCTCATATAATTTCATTTACCACAAAACATAAAATCACAGGACATCTACCTCTTATAAAGGAATATATATATTCAAAAGGAGGCGGATCGATATGAAAAGGGTAATGTACGTTGTATTATTACTCAGCTTCGTCATCGGAATGACAGCGTGTAGCAGTGAATCGCCCTCAAGTCGTACAATTTTGTCTATCGGAAAACCAGCGGAGGATAATGTTATATATTTTACGCATACAGATAACAAACGAAAGATACATGATATACAAGACATGTTTCAAAATAAGAAGTGGAAAAGAAATGAAACATTCAGCACTGTTAATAAAACGCCAGATGTCGTCTTATCAATAGATGAAAACAATAAAGGGTTACCGACGTTATATGTTACCGTGTATTTTCATGAAAATGGAGCGGACGTTTTGAATTTGTATGGGGAGTATACGAACTTAAATAAAGAGGAACTTGAAAAGCTTAAAGAAAAGATGAGTGCATATTATCCTAAAATGATTTTTGGTCTAGTGTTATAAATTACTTGTAAATAAAATCACCTTATTTTTCCAAAGTAAACTAAGAGAAGGTGATCTGTCTATATGCAGTTAATAGAATATCACTTGCTACTTTAATTTTCTTTTAATATAATTAATTTAGAATTTTTAAATATTCTAAATTTTATAAAGGTGGGGTTTTTGTGAATCTCGTTCAATCTTTGGCTGAAACGGCAAAAAAGAAGGGGGATAAACCGGCTTATATATTTATGGATCAGTCGGTCTCGTATGACCAATTAAACAAAATGGTCACAAGGTTTTCTAGCAATTTAGCAGAAATGGGCATTGGAAAAGGGGACAATGTCGCATTAGTTGTTGGGAACTCGCCACATTTTTTGGTCGGTTTATACGGAACAATGAAAGCCGGAGCAACTGTTATTCCAGTTAATCCAATTTATACAGCAGACGAAATGCATTACATTTTACAAAATGGAGATGTAAAAACAATCATCGTACTCGACGTCCTTCTACCTGTTATACAATCTCTTACAACAAGACTTCCTTCATTAGAAAACATCATCATATGCGAAACCTCATCAGATTTTAACCATACAGAAACCGAAAAAATGAAAACGTTTACTAGTTTTGTGGGGGCTGGAGACTTACAATACGAAGGCCCTGAACTAGATGAAGAAGATGTAGCGGTTATCCTATACACTTCAGGTACAACTGGAAAACCGAAAGGCGCTATGTTAACACATAAAAATTTATATAGTAATGCGAATGATGTTGCGTCTTATTTACAATTTACTGCTGACGATCGCGTCGTTGCGGCACTGCCAATGTTCCATGTGTTCTGTTTAACAGTTGCGGTAAATGCACCGATTGTGAACGGGGCAACGATTTTAATGTTACCGAAATTTAGTCCGAAAGAAGTATTCCGTATTTGTCGCACGTACGAACCAACGATTTTTGCTGGCGTACCGACGATGTACAATTATTTATATTTATTTGAAGAAGCAAGCGCAGAAGATGTGAAGACGCTTCGTCTTTGTATTTCCGGTGGTGCATCGATGCCTGTTGCTCTTCTGCAAAACTTTGAAAAACGTTTTAACGTTATTGTTTCAGAAGGATACGGTTTATCAGAAGCATCACCAGTTACTTGTTTCAATCCGCTAGATCGTCCTCGTAAACCAGGATCAATTGGCACAAATATTTGGCATGTAGAAAATAAAATTGTAAATGAACTTGGGGAAGAAGTACCTGTCGGCGCAGTCGGCGAATTAATCGTTCGCGGACCTAACGTTATGAAAGGATACTATAATGCACCAGAAGATACAGCTGCGACATTGAAAGACGGCTGGCTATATACAGGTGACTTAGCGAAAATGGATGAAGAAGGTTACTTCTATATCGTTGATCGTAAAAAAGATATCGTCCTAGTTGGCGGTTATAACGTATATCCTCGTGAAGTAGAAGAAGTATTATATACGCACGAATCAGTAGCGGAAGTTGTTGTAATCGGTGTTCCTGATGAAAACTTAGGAGAAGCTGTGCGGGCGTACGTCGTTTTGAAGCAAGCAAACGTAACAGAAGAAGAACTAATGCATTACTGTGCGTTACATTTAGCGAAATATAAAGTGCCGAAAAGCATTGAGTTTTTAATAGAATTACCGAAGAATACGACTGGTAAATTGTTAAGAAGAGCATTGAGAGAGAAAGCGATGCAAGTGTAAAAATGAGGCAACCATCTTTGAAGGTGGTTGCCTCATTTTTTTGTGCATTGATTAAGCTGTGGTGCCATATATTTAAAGCTTCATACGACCAACAAGGAGGGGATATAAATAGAACAGAAGAAATTAACGCTTACGGTGGGTGCAATATCTTATTTGTGACATTATGGATGAACTCTGAAAGTGATAAGAACGGTAATTTTAATCAAAATGGAGTAGTGGACTGTGAATCAATGGCTACGGTGTTAGTAAATGCATATAAATTAGAATGGAATGAAAATAGTAAGTTACCAAAAGAATTTGCTGATTTGAAAAATCATTGGGCTCGAAGTATGCCAATATTTTAGTTTAGCAAGAAAATTAAAAATCCAAGTTGACACATATGAATTACAGAATTAAAATGAAAAGAAATCGAATACAATACATTAGAAGCTAATCAGATAAACTGAAGGCGCACAATGTTCACATTTGTGAATATATTGTGTGCCTTTTTCTATTGTATAAACTAAGGGGGCTTAACGATGAAAAAGTGGGGTAAGGCAGCGTTTATGAAAAGTACAGGTGTTTTATTATCAGCAGTTGTACTTTTATCAGGGTGTGGTTCGGCAACATCCACTAGTAATTCTGAAGGAAGTGGGGATAAAAAAACAGTTGAGCTTTTAAATGTTTCTTATGATCCAACTAGGGAGTTATATCAAGATTTTAATAAAGATTTTGCGAAGTATTGGAAAGAGAAGCACGGGCAAACAGTAAATGTAAAACAATCACACGGGGGATCTGGAAGTCAGGCGCGTTCTGTTATTGATGGCTTAGAAGCAGACGTTGTTACACTAGCACTTGCTTATGATATTGATGCCATTAGCAAGAAAAAACAACTAGCAGAAGATTGGCAGAAGCGACTTGCGAATAATTCCACTCCATACACGTCAACAATTGTATTTCTTGTTCGAAAAGGAAACCCGAAAGGAATTAAAGACTGGGATGATTTAACGAAAAAAGGTGTGTCTGTCATTACACCAAATCCAAAAACATCAGGCGGAGCACGTTGGAACTATTTAGCGGCGTGGGGATACGCATTGAAAAAATATAATAATAGTGAAGATAAGGCGAAAGAGTTTGTTAGCCAAATTTATAAAAACGTAGAAGTATTAGATTCAGGAGCGCGCGGAGCAACGACAACATTTGTTGAAAAAGGAATTGGTGACGTATTAATCGCATGGGAAAATGAAGCGTTATTATCTCAAAAAGAGCTTGGAAAAGATAAATTTGAAATTGTAACCCCTTCTATTAGTGTACTTGCAGAACCACCAGTAGCGGTTGTAGATAAAGTCGTTGATAAAAAAGGAACGAAAAAAGTAGCAGAAGGGTATCTTGAATATTTGTACTCAGAAAAAGGACAGGAAATTGCGGCGAAAAACTTTTATCGTCCGCGTAATGAAAAAGTAGCAGAAAAATATGCATCCCAATTTCCGAAAGTTCAATTATTTACAGTAGATGAACTATTTGGTGGCTGGAAAAAAGCACAAGAAAAACACTTTAATGACGGCGGCGTATTCGATAAAATTTATCAAAAATAATGCGTACTACTAAAGGGGGATGAGGTGAAAGAGGATGAGGAAGAAGCGTGTTTTACCAGGGTTTGGATTATCGCTTGGATTTACAATGTTGTACATGAGCTTATTCGTACTTATACCACTTTCTATCGTATTTATTCAAACTTCACAGTTAGGTTGGAAGAAGTTCGCTGGGGTTATAACGAACGAGCGTGTGTTGCATTCCTATCAAGTTAGTTTTACAACTTCATTTGCAGCTGCTATTGTAAATGCCATTTTCGGTTTATTAATAGCTTGGGTGCTCGTACGCTACAAATTTCCAGGGAAACGACTATTAGACGGACTCATTGATTTACCGTTTGCACTTCCGACAGCTGTAGCTGGTATTACACTTACAACGCTTTATGCGGAAAATGGATGGATTGGGAAAATATTTAGTCTGTTTCATATAAAAGTAGCTTTTACACCACTCGGAATTATCGTTGCGCTTACTTTTATCGGTTTACCATTTGTCGTTCGAATGGTGCAACCAGTGCTGCAAAATATTGATAAAGAAGTAGAAGAGGCGGCTTCGAGTTTAGGTGCATCCCGCTTGCAAATATTTGTGAAAATCATTTTACCAGAGATCTTTCCCGCTCTTCTTGCAGGTTTTTCACTCGCATTTGCAAGAGCATTAGGAGAATACGGATCTGTCGTTTTCATCGCAGGTAATATGCCGATGAAAACAGAAATTGCACCACTGATGATTATGACGAAACTAGAACAATATGATTACGCGGGGGCAACAGCTGTAGCGACCGTGATGCTTATTATTTCTCTCCTTTTCCTTCTGCTTATTAATATGATTCAGAGCTGGAGTAGAAGGCATGAACTAAAAAGTGAATAGGAGGAGAGAAAATGGAACCAACAGTATTAGAAAAGAACATAGTAAAAAGCGTATCAGCTAAAAAAGAATCTAAGCTTGTACCAGGCGTATTAATTACGATTACAGTTTTATTTTTATCTCTCTTTCTATTACTGCCGCTCATAACTATTTTTCTAAAAGCTTTTGAAAGAGGGATGGATGTATACATTGCCGCTATTACAGATCAAGAAGCATTTTCAGCAATTAGGTTAACGCTTCTCGTTGCGTTAATCGTTGTGCCTCTTAATACGATATTTGGGGTAGCGGCCGCGTGGCTTATTACAAAGTTTCAGTTTAAAGGAAAACAAGTATTACTCTCTCTTATTGAACTACCGTTTGCTGTGTCACCAGTTATCGCAGGATTAGTATTCGTTTTACTTTTCACACCGAGGGGTGCTCTTGGCGAATGGTTACTTGAACATGGAGTGAAACTCATTTTCTCTGTACCAGGCATTATTATCGCAACAATCTTTGTAACCTTCCCGTTCGTTGCACGTGAATTAATTCCGATTATGCAGGTGCAAGGGAAAAGTGAAGAAGAGGCAGCTTTATCACTTGGCGCAAGTGGCTGGAAAATGTTTTGGCGCGTTACACTTCCAAATATAAAATGGGGTCTTTTATACGGCATGATTCTATGTAATGCCCGTGCTATCGGTGAGTTTGGAGCCGTTTCTGTCGTATCAGGTCACGTGCGTGGTATTACGAATACGATGCCGCTTCATATTGAAATTTTGTACAATGAATATCAATTTTCAGCAGCATTTGCAGTAGCGACGTTAATGTCATTAATTGCAGTGTTTACACTCGTTATAAAAAACTGGATTGAATGGCGAATGGAAAAACGCCAATAAGAGGGGGATTACGGTGAGTATTCAAATTCAAGGTGTATCAAAGCAATATGGTACATTTCAAGCACTAACAGACATTCATTTGGATATTCCAAAAGGTGAACTTGTTGCCTTATTAGGCCCGTCAGGTTCTGGGAAAACGACGTTATTACGCATTATTGCAGGATTAGAAGAAGCGGATGGAGGCTCTATTTCATTTGATGGGGAAGATTTAACAGACATTCACGTGAAAAACAGGCAAGTCGGTTTCGTCTTTCAGCACTATGCGCTCTTTAAACATATGAATGTATTTGAGAATGTCGCTTTCGGTTTAAAAGTAAGAAAGAAAAGCTTAAGACCGTCAGCAGAAGCGATAGAAGAAAAGGTAACAGAATTATTAAAGCTCGTAAAAATGGATGGCTTTGCTAAACGTTATCCAGCGCAATTATCTGGTGGACAACGTCAACGTATTGCACTAGCCCGGGCACTTGCAGTCGAACCGAAAATTTTATTACTCGATGAACCGTTCGGTGCACTCGATGCAAAGGTGAGAAAAGAATTACGAAGATGGCTCCGGAAATTACATGACGAATTTCAAATTACGAGCGTATTCGTAACGCATGATCAGGAGGAAGCATTAGACGTTGCAGACCGCATCGTTGTAATGAATGAAGGCTGCATTGAACAAATGGGAACACCGGAAGAAGTATATGAAAACCCAGCAAGTCCGTTTGTATATGACTTTTTAGGAAATGTAAATTTATTTCACGGCCGCGTTCATAAAGGAAAGCTAAATGTAGGATCAATCGAACTAGAAGCACCAGAGCATAAGCACGTTTCCAACGTAGACGGAATAGCCTACGTAAGGCCGCATGACTTATCAATCTCTCGTACGAAACAAAGCATAGATGCAATCCCGGCAAAAGTATCTTATTCTCACGCAGTCGGAAATGTCGTATATGTAGAATTAAAACGAGACGGAACAGATGAATATTTAGAAGCAGAAATTACGAAAGAACAGTTCAAGCAGCTGAACATTCAAGCGGGTGATTTCGTATACGTACAGCCGAAAGAAGTGAAAGTGTTTATTCCGGAGGATTTTGTAATTTAAGAGTGTTCACTCTTAAATTACAAAATCTATTAATAAGAAAAGGTCTCCTAAAAGATATTTTAGGAGACCTTTTCTTTGTTTATCGTAATAACTTTTTCTCATATGGAATGTAGTCGGAAGTTTGTATATATAATAGCGGAGCGTGTTCAAACAACTATTTGATACGAGTAGTAATGAAGATATTCTTCCTACGTTCTTACATAAAATTTTTAATTTTGGATATTTGTATCATATGTTTCTGCGACAAACACAAAGTCTACATGCTCTTTATCAATAAAAATACTTGTTTTAGATGGAAGACCTGTTATGGTAGAAACAATATCAACCTCAACAAGGTCAAATCCTACACGATAAGCATCTTCAATTTCAATTCCACCAGTTAGAAAATGCAATCCATCCCCAAATGACTTAAATACAAATACATTTTCTTTCAAACTTTTATTATCCATTTCAATCCATTCTTCGTTAATATAAATCTTAAATGTCGTGCACTTTGGAACACACTCAATGTGATGTATCCCTTTATAACTATTAAGCGAAAACATATAGGTATGAGTTTCTTTAAAGTTAATATCTATCCCGTATTTAAAAGCAAAAGTTTTATATACCATCTCATAAAACAATGGCATTACAATATCATCCCATGCGTCATAGGCAAAAGCATGAATTGGTATTAGATGAGGATATAAACTTACAATCGCTTTTTGAAAATTAAGTAAGATGGTTGTATCTGTAATTTCTTTTAAAGAACCATCTATTTCATGATCATAATCTTTCGAAATTCTGTTATCAATCATATGACAAACTCCTTACATAGTCTTCTATATACTACGTTTTTCCGCATCATCAGTTACGTTCATTCTTCAACTAAATTGCAAGTTTAACCGATGATTCCAAAAGGCCCTTGTCTTATTTTATCAATCGTTAAATGGGGTGGGGATACTACAAGCATTAATGAGATAAGAAATCGTCTTTTCTTTTTTATGATAGATTTATTTATCTTTAAACTTCAATTGTAAATTATCGTTATGATCATAATGGAAACACAACAGAGAAATCTGTCATGTTTGGTGGGAAAACACAAACACACAAATATGAATATGATGTAGATAATAAAAATACAGTGTATATCGACGCGTTAAACCGTCGTATTGAAAACACGTACGATGAAAATGCAAACAAGATTAAAACGAAAATGCCAAACGGTTCTATTTTAGAGTCTGTATATGATACAGCAGATCGCGTCGTTGGTGAAAAACGTAACGGAAAAGATTCATTTACATTCGAACGTGATCCGAATGGACAAGTTACGAAAGTAAAAGACCATGTCAACGGCGTAGAACGCACGAAAACATACGATAAGGCTGACCGTGTCACAAGCGCAACAGATAGCCGAGGCGGAAAAATTGACTGGGCATATCACGACAAAGCAAACAGTAAGACAGAAAAGTTAAAAGAACAAACAGTAACGCAAGGTGGATACACAAATAAAGTATCGTATGACTACAACACGCTAGATCAAAACATTCGTGTGACGGATGGTTCGCAAACGTATCGATTTGATTACGATGATCAAGGAAATGTTCGTACGTATACAGCTGGAAATGGTTCAGGTTCTACTTTCAACTATGACCATGCGAACAAGATTAAAGATTTAGTAGTAGGTACATCAAATAGCATTCTACTTTCGGAACGCTATGAATATGACCAATCAGGCAACCGCACGAAGATTAAACATGAAGGTGCGGGCGGGAAAGTAACAGAGACAAACTTTGTCTATGACCCGATTAACCAATTATTAAATGAAGCACTACCAAACGGAACAACTAAATCATACACATATGATGGATTTGGAAACCGTACAAGTGTGAAAGTTATAGAGAATGGAAAAGAAACAAAGTCTATAGCAGCAACATTCAATGAAGGAAATCAACTTGTAAAATTCGGAAATGAATCGTTAACATATGATGCGAATGGCAATCGTACATCAGACGGAAAGTACAAGTATACATGGAATGAAAATGACCAAATTGTAGCGATTACAAAACAAGGTGAGAGCAATGCATTCGCAACTTATAAATACGATGAAAATAATCGTCGTATTGAAAAGAGCGTAAATGGTCAAGTAACACGTTACTTCTATGATGGAGATAGTATTAATCCGTTATATGAGACGGATGGTAGTGGAAATGTTCTTCGTCAATATGTATACGCAACAAGTGGCGCGCGTCTAGCGATGAAAGCAAAAGGACAAACGTTATACTATCACTACAACCCTCGTGGTGATGTCGTTGCGATGACAGATCAAAATAGAGAAGTTGTAGCAACGTATGAATATGATTCATGGGGTAACGTATTAAAGAGTGACGCAAAAGGTATCGCAGCAGACAATCCATTTGGATATGCGGGATATATGTATGATAAAGAAATTGGCATGTATTATTTGATTGCGAGATACTATAATCCGGAGCATGGTGTGTTCTTATCAATAGATCCAGATCCGGGTGATGAAGATGATCCGGTTACAATGAATGGGTATACGTATGGTGATAATAATCCGGTGATGATGGTGGATCCGGATGGGCATAAAGCATGGAAAAAGAAAGCAAAACGTATTTGGTATGCAACAAAGGCTGGCGCGAAAGCTGGTGGGAAAGCGTGGGTTGATAGTTATCTGAGTATTGGAAAAGGGTTGGCTTTGGGCGCAGGGTATTTTTATGGGTATGCTACAGGTAAACAGAATTATATAAATAAAAATAAGCCGGTCTATAACAAAGCATATGTAAATAAAGCTGCTAGAAAAGCAGGTTTAAAAGTAGGTCTCAAAGCATTTTGGGGCTTTGGATTAATAGAAGATGCTTATGTTTTTGGTTCGGCAGCATACAAAGGGTATAAAAAAGCATATAAAAACTATCGCTAAAATAATAAAAAATTCAGAAAGTGATCTTGGTGAATATGATGATGAATTTTAATAGTGTAGAGAATTTATTTTCGATACTTTTAAAGTATCCAGTACGTATAATTTTAATATGTATTGGAATAGGCTGGATTTTTAAATGTATCAAACAAGGTTACTTATTTTCAGCCGTACTTATGTTAACGATACTTACACTACTTTTTATTGTTACATTTACAAACATATTAGGGTCTGTTTTAAATGGTATTCCTCTTGCTATACAATATGGTGGTGTAGTATTTTTGGTAATACTATCATGTGTTATATTTGATTATGAATCTTCTCGTCAGTAAACTACTCACAACTTATCGTTCTTGCAGACTGTTTTCTATGTATGTGTGTTGGGATAGCCAGTGGGATTTTATAAAAGAAAAGGGGAAGATAATTAGTAAAATGGAGATGGAAATACATTTATTGGTATTTTTGCTGAAAAAGAGACGTTATAGGGTGGTAACGATTTTAGTAGTAAGTCTAATATATAATCATAACAGCCTTTACTCCATATAGGGCGTTCTTGATTAATAAAATTAATTTATTAATCAGAATATCTTTGATAATTATTGGCTGTTGTTTTTGAAAAAGAAAAGTAAATTCAGTGTATCTCAAAATCTAAACAAATAGTTTGATTTTGAGATACACTTTTTTATTTTAAATAAACAGAAAACCTTATGTGTACTGCTGATGCTATGGGAAATAAACTTATACAATTCGGAAACGAATCTTTAACTTATGATGCGAATGGCAATCGTACATCTGATTGAAAATATAAGTATACATGGAACGAAGATGACCAAATTGTAGCGATCACAAAACAAGGTGAAAGCAATGTATTCGTGGGGTAACGCATTAAAGAGTGACGAAAAAGGTATCGCAGCAGATAATCCATTTGGATATGCGGGATACATGTATGATAAAGAAATTGGCATGTATTATCTGATTGCACGTTATTACAATCCAGACCATGGTGTGTCCTTATCGGTGAATCCTGATCCAGTGACGCAAAATGGATATACGTATGCAGAGTAGATCCAGATGGTCATTTAGCGTGGTTTGTTCCAGTAGCTAAGCTTGCTGTAAAGCAGCCATTAAAGTACAAATATAAGAAAACAGTAGCAGGTCAAATCACTGAATATACTTAAATATGCTATAAATCAATCAATTGGTCGTAATGGTATAGGAGTATCATCTAAGGCCATTTTAAATGCCGTTAAAACTGGCGAAAAAGTTATACAAAGTGGTGGTAGAACTAAATCTACTAGTAAACAGGCTGTAGTAGTTTTAAATAAAAAAGGTAAAGTAATTACAACTTTTGCTAAGGGTTCAAAATAAACTGGGAAAGGAGAAGATAAGGTTGTTTAAATTAAATAAAGAGATGCAGATTTTATTGAAACAGACATTAGAATCACAAAATAAACATTTACTATGGTTAAATGTTTATGAAGACTTAAGTATGATAGAAACTGAAAAAATAAATTGAGAGATATTATAGTAGATGAATTAATGGAAAAAGGTTTTGATGAACGAGACAATATAAACGATTTGGGAAGAGCATTAGAAGAGCTAATTGATATCTTAGGAAATTTAATACCCTAGAAAATGTTAAGCTGTATTGCAAAGTTTTTAGCAGATGGAAAGTTACGTTAATTACAGAATGAAAGATTATATAACTTTTAACAATGCGCTTAATACGAGTGTAGCTATGATTAGAGAGTTTTGCATGTGTAGAATAACTCCAAAAATATAAGGATATATTCTGAGGGCGTATGATTATATAGTATATTTATTGATTCGAATCTTTAAAAGGAGGGGAAACATGGGGAAAATAATAGGGATTATTCTGATTATAGGTGGTATGATTCCATTAATTTATGCAATGATACAAATCTATCGGCAATGGAAAGAAAAAGGACCTTCTTTTGCTCTTAAATCAATAATTTTCCTAGCCGTAAGCATTTTGCTAGATACTGCAACAACTATTATATTGTGTATGGTAACAGTATTCATTGGTATTTGTTTAATCATCTACACATAATAAGTTCAAGAAGGCTAATTTATCGATTGTTACTAATTGGAGGGATTGGATGAACTTCATTTTATATGGATCTAAACATACAGTTTTAGCTTCCGTTTTTGACTCATTTCAAGGTAGGGAAAAAGAGTTTAATTGGCTTATAACAGACATGGAGATTGTCGCACATCAGGAAGAGAAACTTATCCTAAAATGTCGCATCCAATAGTTTGGATAGCAGGTGAAGATCTTTCAAATATCGTAAATAAATATAATCCTCAATTTATTTGGGGCGTACTATCTGCGTTTGATAAATCTATAAACATTGATATTAATAATTTGCTTGTAGAGCCCTATGCAAATGGAAACGAAGGACTCTGGGTACCAAGTCCAAATATCCAGCACCCTCAAGCAAAACTTGAAATTGTTTGTTGGGATTCCAGTTTGATGTTGTTATTAAGTAACGATATAAATATTGATGATAAATTTAGAAATTACTTTAAAGAAGCTAGGGATTTAAATGCCTATAATTCGGAATTTTGATTTTAATGGAGACAACATTAATCCGTTATACGAAACAGATATGAAAAAGGGAACGGTATGCGTACTCTACAAGTAGCGTATTATAAGGTGAAAAGCGGATTCTCTATGAGGAGAATTAGATTATTATTGATTTATAAAAACAATTAGGAATAATAAACTTAATATTATTAAATGAGAATAGGATGGGAATAAATATAACTTTGAGAGAAAAGAAGGTGTATTATGGAGTTTACATTCGAAAAGGTTCAACGTATTGAAGATGCAAATATATACCGTGTTAGTAATATAACTGATATTTATGAAACAGATTTATTTGATGATTATAATCGTAATGTTGATAATTTAAGTTTACTTGTTCAAGAGAGGATTAATCAGTTTATTGTACATGTAGATAAATCTGAGGAAAAAAATGTGAAAGAAGAAATAGAGTCTAAAAACATTTCCTACACAGTTTTTGATTCGGGAAGAAGGAACATTTTCTTTGTTTTTGATTCTATACCAAGGACAGAAGTATCATATATAATCAAGTATTTTTATGGTGTAAGTATAGAAAATACTTTTGCTATTATCAGTTTAGGAAATAGCGTTGGTATTAAACTAGAGGAAATAAATCAAAGTAAATTGATGAAGTGTTTAATGGGAGAATGTGTTGTACCACAAATCGAATTAGTTCCATCATCGGCGTGTGCATTTATTCAATATGATGGTGCGCTTTTAACAATTGCTAGTAATAATTTCGATATTTATGCAACATGAAAATAATAAGAGGTAATTAAATGATTTTTTTAGCGCAAGGAGATACTGGAGATGTCCAAAGTTAATTAATATATATATGTCGCACCACTTATATTTTTCAGAAAAGGTAACTTTAAGAATATAGGAGGATAAAAGATACATGGATAAAGAATATGAAGAACTCATAGTTAGGAGTTTTTTTCAAAAAAAAATCCAGGATAGAATTATTTTTGAACTAACTTCACCTAAAAAAAGAGTGAAGGCATTAGGGCGTTTGGCGCATAACCATGACACTATCTTAAATTCTATGTATTTTGAATCTATCCCAAAAAATATGGTGTATGCTGAAGGAATATCAACGCAATTAAAAAAATATGGAGCAAAGGATTCTTGTTACGTAATGTCCCTTATTAGTGAAATTGATGGGAGTTTTATGGGATTAGAATGTGCAATAGAAAAAGTTATTTGGTGTGGTTTACCTTGTTTAATTTCATGCATACCGAGTAAATTATTATATTTTCAAGCTGAGCAGGGGAGCGGCCCGCCTGAAAGATATATTCTACGTAAAATTTAAAAGTATATCCCTATAAAAAGATATATAAGGTAGGAGAAAGAGTGGCACCATCAATCCATTATATGAAACAGATAGAAAGCGTCCCCCGCTAAATAAAAGTAATAATTGAAAAGGATGAGTGATTATGAGGTTTTTTTTGAGTGGTGAATTAGAAGGTGACATTGCTGAGGAATTTATAAATATAATTTCAGAAATCGGTAGTGACCTTGAAAAATTAAATAGTAATAATTATGGTAGCGAAGTAGAAGAAATAGCTATAATCCCTATAGTAGTTAACATAACTCCGGAATATGAAGATGCGGGTTTTCATAAAGAAAGAAAGCTCTTTAAAAGGAAGAGTAAAGAAGCAGATTTTAGATTAAGGATTGACTATGAGACATTTTTATCTGCAGATTATGCTACGAGAAAAATATTGATAATTGGAAATATTGTTCAATCTATTAGACTGTTAGGGGAAAAGGCTACGTCGGATTTTAATGCAATAAAGTTAGAGCAAGACATTTTACAAGTTTTTGATATGAAAGAGGGGATATAGTAGATACTCATATCGAAGTATTAAATGAAAATAATAAGATGAAATGGGAATAAAATAATTATGACCTTGAGAGAAAAGAAGGTGTATTATGGATTTTACATTCGAAAAGGTCCAATATGATAGTGCACTTTTAACAATTGTTAGTTTTTTCCCTTCAGGAAAGACTGAAGGGATGTTGGATGTAAATAGTCTGTGAAGGAGAGAATTTAATGTTTCCAATAGGTGAACAGCCACGCATTCTTAAAGATTTGGCTGGAATAAATGAAGATGTACAAGAGTTAGCTATTAGCGGTAAAACAAAGAATATAGAACTATTAGGAGAATTGAAAATTAGGAATTTATGGATTTTTACAGTAAATCAAACGCAGTTTGATAAAATTATGGAGTATGTTAATCCAGAGATACTCTATATCGATGAAATGAGGGTGGAGAATTTATCGAAACTACAAAAAATGTCTAATTTAAGAAGATTATATTTAGGTTGGAATCCTAAGAATACAGATTTATGGGATTTGAGTTATAATAACAACCTTTCTTATCTATTAATACAAGGTTTCTCTAAATTAGAAGATTTATCGCCAATAAAAGATGGAAAGAAGTTAGAAGGTCTTTTTTTGGGAGGAGCAATAATGAAAACTCTTAATGTAAAAACATTAGATCCAATCGGTGATTTAGTAGAATTAAATGAGTTAACTTTAATGAATATTAAAGTTAAAGATCGTTCTTTAGAGCCATTAATGAATTTGAAAAGACTTAAGAAATTAAATGTATCTAATCAATTCCCTATGGAAGAATACGCTAAATTATCGGTAGTATTACAAAATACAGAATGTGAATTTTTTAAACCATATGTACGTATGGAGTCCACAGAAGGAAAAGATATTATGATGATTGGTAGAAAAAGACCTTTCCTTAATTCGAAGACAGATGCTGAAAAAATAAGGAAATATGAGCAAGAATTTAAGATGGTGCAGGAAGAATTTAGAGATGGAATGAAATGAATGTAGTCCCTAAATAAGGGGCATGTGGAAGGAGTAATGATATGGATGTTTATGAGTTAATTAGTGATGTAGATTCAAAAGAAAAATTATTAGAGTTTTTGTTTCATCTTCAAAAAGATTTCAAAGAAAATCAGGATGAGTGGGAGAATATAACATTAGAGGATTAATTAGAATCAATGGAAGCATGGGTAAATGATTGTGAGGGATCCTACCAAAACAGAGGTGAAGAGATGCCTGAAAATATATCATGGGGCTTTATTGCACAGGTGTTATTGGCGGCAGCTCACTATGAATAAATTTAAATAGATTAATTTATTGAGGTCTAATTTAAAATAAAAGCGAAGAGTCTAAATAGCAGTTGAAGATCTCTCAAATCTCGTAAAGAAATATAATCCTCGTGGCGACGTACGAATAGGATGCATGGGGTAGTGGGGTAAAGAGTGATGTCAAAGGCATAGCTGTAGACAATCATAAAAGACCACAATCTTGGTGATAAGAATAGGGAGGGTATACTAACAAATGATAGAAGTTGTATTTTATGATTGGCGTAAAAATAGATCGAAGAAACAGAAATTACAAGCTCATGAAATAAGAATTTTTGAATTGATTTTTTCTAGAAAGTTAAGAGAATTTGATTTAGGACTAAATGATATTGGATTTGTAGAAGTATTTTGTTTAGCTAAGGTTAATAAAGGTGATTTCTGTGAGGTCATGGTGGATATGAATCAAATTGATATATCTATCCCATATGATTTTATGGATTTTTTAACATTTAATTCAGTTGAAGAAAAATATGAAGAGTTTTGTAAATTAGTGCGCCAATATGTAATACCTGTCCTTGAAGAAAACTCAAATCTATCACCAAATATTGTAAGAGGGTATATTGAAGAGTCATTGGATGAAATAGTAAAGCAAAACTATGAAGGGATATTTTTGGTAGGGAAAACCCCTAAGAAAAGTCCTAGCCGTAAGAAGATAGCGATATTAAAAGGAATTCACCGCGTCCAAGGTTTTCAACTTCGATGTGAGGTATATGATGAAAAGGGAATGAAAATTAAAGATAAATTACTAGTTGAAGAGGTAGGAAATGAAATGGTTTATGGCCGATTTTTGGGCACATTGAAATGGGAAAGCGAAAATTTAATTGTAGTTAATTCGAAATCCAGTAGTTGGAAAGAGGAAGTTTATATTTAAGTATGAAAGTATTTTGGAGAAATGTTTATAAGCGATTAGCAGCTCCATGGGCACTTCGTATTGATGTAGCAAATGGTCCCATTTTTATTGCGAATGAAGGATTACCATATGATGTAGAAGAATTAGAGGATGAGAAATAAATTAAGAAATGCTTAGTAGGAAGAGGAGTCCATAGCAACTCTTCTTTCTTTTTAGTTAGGCACTGCTTATTGGTGAAAGTCCAACTTAGGAGAGCCAAGTCGCCTAGTAACTGACAGGAAACTGGTGGAGAAATTGCCCTGTGACACAAAGTGAACCTTGCCGCCTCGTTAAAAGAAACCTAGCGATAGGACAAGGGGTCTACAAAAAACTTTACAACAGAACCGTTGATGGATATGTATCGTTTATTACTAGGTGGAGGGATTGTAAGAACTTCATTTTACATGGATCTGAACATACAGTTTTAGCTTCTGTTTTTGAATCATTTCAAGGTAAGGAAAAAGAATTTAATTGGCTTATAACAGATTTGGAGATTGCCACAATTCAGGAAGAGAGAGTTATACGAGATTATCCTGAAATGTCTCATCCAATAGTTTGGATAGCAGGTGAAGATCTCTCAGATCTCGTAAAGAAATATAATCCTCAATTTATTTGGGGCGTACTATCTGCTTTTGATAAGTCTATAAACATTGATATTAATAACTTGCTTGTAGAACCCTATGCAAATGGAAACGAAGAACTCTGGGTACCAAGTCCAAAGATTCAGCATCCCCAAGCAACACTTGAGATTGTTTGTTGGGATTCGTATGTAACGCTTTTTTTAGTAAAGATGAGGACATCGATGATAAATTTCAAGACTATTTCAAGTCCGCTAAAAAATTGGATTGTTAAATAGGTCGTCCTTGAGTAATAAAATGAATGTATGAATAATAATCTCTTTGATGATTATTGGAATATTAGCTAGTATTTTTGAAAAAGTAACTTGTAAAATTTCGGAGTGAATTGTTAACTTTTGATGCGATAGGAAATCGTAAATAAATTTATGAAGGAGAATTTAGAGTTGATAGAGTTTTTGGGATTTATTATGATTTTGGTTTTGAATATTTTAGTAGCATCTATTATTCTTTTGCAAGATTACTATGTGGGTAGTATAAAACTATTTTATTATCAGAAAATCGGTGCTATGTTTGTAATTATACGTTCGTTGTTGAGTATATGGATTACCTATTCTATGATAGCCACACTATTGGGGACATTAAAAATTTTAGCAGTTCAATCAGTTATATTACTTTGCCTTTGGGGGCTTATGCAGTGTGTAAAGAAGTACGGAGGAAAGTGGTATATTACAATGATTGCACTTATTATTTATGGTCTTAGCTGTTATTTTCATATTATGTATGCGAAAACTGTATAGATAATGAGAGGGTATTTGTAGACCTAGTTACATGATAGTAAGAATCTTTAATGAAAATTATAATAAAATGATGTCAAAAGGGAGACTAAAAGTGCTTATAGAATTTTTAGAATTCATTTCTATCTTGGCTTTAGTAGTTGTATTAACATTAACTGTTATGTTGCAAGATATATTTTTTATAAATATAAATAAACAATATACTGAAACACGTATTGGGGCGATTATTTTTTGTATTCGGATGTTGTTCGGGACATGGGTAGTATTTGTTACGGAAACTACTATATTTGCTGTCTCAAAAGTGACTGCAATTCAATTAATTATTTTACTTCTTATTTGGGCATGCTCGAAGTATGTACAAAAAAATAGTGAAAATTGGCTAATTACTATAGTTGCTTTTGTTATTTATGGTGTTGGTACTTACATGTATATTCAGTTTGCTTTTAGAGGCTATTAATATATCACCAGAAAAATTAGTGGTTAGAAAGATTCATTTGTTAAATGTGTGTATGAAGGAAGAGCGAATATAGGCTCTTTTTTCTTTATATATAGGATAGGACATGTATCTAATCCTCGTGGGATAAATCAAAATAGAGAACGGAAGGAATTATATGAACAAAAAAGAATTAAAATTAAAGCTACTGCAAGGTCTAGGTGAAGAGTTAAAAGAAAACGGTTATAAGACTAGAACTACACAACAAGACCTGGTGAAAAAATTTGATAAAGGAAAAATCAGTATACATTTAGCCTTTATCAATCACCCAGAAGATTTTCATGTGACGGTGGATGTGGGAATTCGGTTTGACGAATTAGAAAATATGAAAAATCAATGGGATGAAGGTTTAACAATTAAAGAGAAAAAGGAAACCTATACGATTGGGGTTGAGTTAGGGAATTTAGTCCATAGGGAGCAAAAAAGATGGCGTGTTGAAAAGGAAGAAGATATTTTACCTGTTACTATGGATATTTTAAAAGAAGTTAAGGAATACTTCATTCCATATATTGATAAGTATGTAGATATGGAAAATGTATTTGATTTATGTGTAAGAGATGATGATGAGGCTGGATTAATAGGGACAATATTTGATGGGACGCGAGCACAAAATGCTATTGGATTAGCCTTGTTATTAAATAAAGAAGAGATATTAGAACAAATCATTGAGAAAAAGAAAGAGTATTTAAAGACGAGGGATAAATTTGAATTGGAGTTATTTGAAAACTTTCTTTCTAATATGAATCTAGGATAAACAAGGTTAGTTATTCATTTTCGTGATTATAGTGGGGTTAATTGTTTATATCTGGTTTTTCTGGTTGGAAAAACATTAAACTCTAGATTTTCTATTAATCATAAATATTAGTAGCCCCTAGAAGGAAACATTTGACGTTTTTATGATTAGATACAAACTTCGAATGTAACTTATAGGGGTTTTTATTTACAGGTTTTATAATACTGGAAAGCCCATATCGAATTTTAGCCGGTTTGAGATAGTGCCTGCGAGTGATGATGGTGAGCAGTAGCGATAGACTTAGCCTTTGATAGCAAAAACCCCACAGAGTTTAGTCAACTTACCTTTTTGAAGAGTGTATCAAAGAATTGTTTATTTTTATAAATTAAATGATTCAGAATTATTATTCGGATGATGAAAAAGAAGTATTATTATAAAATGCTAGAGAGACGCTTTTTATTAATTTAATTTATTTGAGTTCAATTATATTATGTGGAATAGGAGTGAGAATTTTGTTCCAAACAATAATTTACGATAAAGCTAAATATCATTATGAAGGAGATTTCCCACAAGAATTACCGATGGAGCAAGCATTTGTACATACTGGAATGTTCTTAGGTTGGGTTATTGATAATAATTTATTTAAAGAGATAACAGATAACGGCTACACATGTGAAGATATATATCGAATGGGTGGGTGAAATCATGCATGATTTGTTAAGAGATGCAATTTATCGAGGGGACATTGGAAATGCGATAGCCCATGCAAATAAAATAAGTATTGAGGAATTGGAGGATTTTTTAATAGAATGGTCTTTTAATGAACCGAATATTATTGTATACACTTTCTTGACTAGTTATTTAGAGAGTCGAAATGATGTTAGATTACATGCACTAGCATCAGATGTTTTATGTCATCCACTCTGTCATTTAGAGGGGGCATATGTAGCTGCTTTTTATCATGCAAAGAAGTGTATCGAATTGGAGCCTAATGATATGCAATATAGGGAGTTTTTATTGTTTTTTGCTAATGTTCCAGATGATATTTTTGAAGAAAAAGCAGCTATGAATTGGGCAAAAGAAATATTAAAAAATGACCCAAATAATGAAGTAGCTAAAAATTATATAAAAGAGAATTCGTGAAAAATGGATGTCTAAAAAGAAGAGCTGACGTAGGTTCTTCTTTCTTTATAGATTATGATCCAATGCATTAACGTTTTAAACGCAACATTCAGTGATGGGAAGCAGCTTGTATCGATTGTAAAAGTATAAGTAAAAAGAAGGTTTCCAAGAGTGGCAGAAAGTAGATTATTATTGATTCATTGGAGTATAGGGAGGTATAAATAATGGAATGTTTTCATGTAGGATGGAAGGATGATAATTTTATCAAAGTTGCTATAACTGACTTTTCAAGTGAAGGAGATAGTTATTTTGGTGGAGCTTATTTCAAAGGAGAATGCGAACTAGGTTGTACTGGTTTTAAAGTGAAAACGACATCATTTTATTTTGACAATAATGCTATATATCACTTTTACAAAGACCTTCAAAAAACATATACAGTTGGATCTGGAACAGTACATTTTAAATCAGAATCAAATGAGTTATCTTTAACTTGTCACTTGGATATTGATGCATCTTTCAAAATTTCAGTTAGATTTAAAGAGCTTGAAGGAGATAGCTCGCTAAGTTGTTATATATATGAATGCTACGAATGTATACCTACTATTAAAAGTCAGCTTACTTCCTTTTTGAATACTTTTAAATTTAACGGAAATGAGTCTTGAAGATTTTCTGCCGTAACAATTTAGGAATGAAATTACGAGAATGAAAGTGTGTTACTTAATATATGAGGTGATAATCGTGAACGAACGTTTAAAGAGAATTGCAATGTTAAGAGAAAAGGTCGAGGAAAAGGCTACTAGAGAAAAGTTTTTGATGTTATGTCCGTCTATAAAAGAATTTGAGATTATTAGCGGAAAGAAAATTGCTTCATTAGTAAACTTTTTAATTGATGAAACACCGAATCCTATCAAAGTTATGAGTAAATTAAATGCTGAACAAGTTATCAATGAAATAAAAGGATTTGAATGTGAATTAACTAGTTTATTGTCTAAGAAGATTATTCTATGGTATGCACATGAAAACTGGGACTTTGGTGTGCAAATAGAATTAGAAAATTTCATGTTATATACAAAAGAAGTATTACATTTCATTGGATATGATGATGCTCAAAGAGGATTAATTTATTCTAGCCTTATTGTAGTAGATGAGTCTATGAGAAGTGGTTTTACTTTTCTAAAGAATGAGTATGATCTTGAAATAGTACTATGGAAAGAAGGCTGAATGTATTAGAGTGTTTTGAAACAAATTGGATGAATGGTTGAATTTATTATTAGAAGAAGTGGTGCGTGGTTTAGTGTGATAGAAAGAAAAAGAGAGTCTTCAAGGGATATGTATAAGAGAGTAAAGGAGAGAAAATATGTCTTTTTATAAAGAGGAAATAGAAGGGGATAAATTGATTATAAGTGATGAAAGCATTGATATTTTAATGGATGCTTTTCAAGAGATTGAAAAGATATATAATGAAGGTCCTCGCAGATTACCACATATAAATGAGTTAGAGATTATGTTGAAAAATGCATTAGAAATGCAGAGTGATAGTTTTTCTTTAGAGGAACAAGAAGTAGTAGATTGTAAGCTTAAATTAAAGAAACTTCGCAAAAAATCATTTAAGCCAGGGATAGTTTTTGCGATAAATCTTAAAAATATTAATAAGTATGGGTACGGAATGTTAGTGAAAGGACAAAATGTTACGCGGCCATATGATGGGGAAACATATGTAGAATATTTTTCTTTATTTACAGATGAAAAAATACGGATAAGCGAGTTTAAAAACTATTACAAGACTAAAAAAGAAGTGTTATTTACGGCGTATACTGCCTGGTCTGGTTGGTTAGATGGTGATTGGAAAATTATTGGTGGATTACCAATGAAATTGTTTGATCCGGGGGAGTATAATCTTCCAGATTTTGTGTTTGAGAATAAGGATCAGGGGACTTATTTTGTGAGCCGAGGGAGAGCAGATGGTCCTTTAATCGATTTTGAAATGGTTAGTGAAGAAGAAGGTAAGAAAATTAAAAATCCTTCAGGGATAGCAGGACAATATGTTATAAAAGATTGGTTGGAAGAGAAATATAGCATTTTATAAAAAAAGAATGTTTTTGTGTTGAAGAGATCGCGGATTTTACTTGTATTTGAAAGGAGTAATAATATGGATATTTATGAGTTGGCTAATGGTGTAGATTCAAAAGAAAAACTAGTAGAATTCCTGTTTTATTTTCAAAAAGATTTCAAAGAAAATAAAGATGAGTGGGAGAATATAACATTAGAAGATTATTTAAAATCAATGGAAGCATGGCTAAATGATTGTGATGGTGCTTTTCAAAATAAAGATGAAGAGATGCCTAAAAATATATCATGGAATTTCATAGCGACGGTATTACTCGCGGGATCTTATTATGAATAAGTAAAAAACGAAGAGTCTAAATAGTCCCTTCGTTTTTTTTACTTATTTTTTCTCTACCAATTTTTTATTCTTCCAATCTAGTGTGAACAATTTATTAAATGTTTTTTGATCAACGTCTTTTACGTTGTTTCCAACCCAGTTTGCAGTTCCAAATGTGTAGCCTGGACGAAGTTGGTAGTCGTCGGCGTGTTTTGTATAAGCGACTTGTAAGTTAGATTGATCTGTATTTTTTTCAGAGATAACAACAGCGATCATACCAGGAGAGAAACCGCTATTTGTTAGTGCTGGAAGTTGATCCATCGGTATTAAATTACCTTTTGCATCAGATTCATATAGGTATGTGCGAGAGTACATGAACAGTTGGTTTCCATATAAAGAATGATAAGAATCACGTGTGTAAATACCCCAGTTTTGATTGTTATATCCGTTAAAGAATACGTTCCATTTTACGTTTTTGTTTGTTTGGTCAATTAAATTTGTTTTATAACTAGTTTGTTTATAGCTTACAGAGTCCGACCAAGTGATTTGACCAGTTGCACCAGCTTCACCGCTGGGTCCATTAGGCGTTACAGAAGCCTTAACAGAGCCACCAAGTTGATAAGATACGCTAGATGTTACAGTCGTTTCTTCTACAGCATTTGTAGGTGCTACGTTAAAGAAACGAGCGCTGTTATCTTGAAGGTTAAATGCAACATCATATTGTGAAGGATAACGTAATGTTGCACTAGCGCCAGGGATTGGGTAGTTATCAATAGGTGCATCACTTATAGTAGGATTTGCTTTTAGAAAACTACCAGTTGTATTAATAACGGCAATCTGTTTATCAGCGCTTGGATCATCGATAAAAGTTACCTTTAAAGACATTGTCATATTATCAGCTTGATCATTATTAAATGTATTATAGCTCGTATGTGTTTTTGCATTTTGCCCGATATCTGTTACAACTTGTGACGTCGTTTGAGCGTAAGTAGCAGGTGTTGAAAGAGTTACAGCACTACTAGCAAAAACAGCGGATAATGCTAAACATTTTAAGTAGGTTTTAGAACGTTTCATACAATCACTTCCTTTTATCTTTGTCGATATATGTCGTATTACATTTATATCGTAACATGAAAATAAAACGTAATGGATGGTTATGCATAATTGCATAGATGAGTTTTGAAGGATAAAGATAATAGAATTTCATCCAACACTTAAGACTCGAAAATGTCCATTACAGCCGTTCTTAAAAATTTTAAGACAATATGTTTATCAATGTTCTTATTCTGAAGATTGAAGCGCTTAATATTTACGTTATAAGTGCATAACAAGTTATAATAAAAGAAATCAATAAGGAGGCTGGCTGTGAAGAATCTTCGTTATCTCAATATATTTACCATATTAATTATATACACACTACTTATGTTTTACATCGGCTGGAACGGATGGGTTTGGCTTCATGCGGTATTTGGCTGGGAATCTTGGGGATATTATGCTTTCATAGTCGCATTTATTTCATATGCGTACATTCTCGTGCAAGTGTTTAAGTTTTTGCCATTTCTGCGAACGATAGGTTCGATTTGGTTTGCGGTCATACAATATGCGCTTATGTTGTTGCCATTAGCTGATATTATGGTCTTTCTTTTACAGTTTTCAGTAGAGAAAGAAGCGGCAATTATTTGGACAGGGGCGGCTGTGATAGTTGCATTTATCTTTATCTTTGCGTATGGAGTATTTAATGCGTATAGTCCGGTAGTAAGAAAGTACGAGGTGCACATACCGAAAAAGGTAGAGGGGCGTAAAAGTTTACGCATTGCGATGGCTTCTGATATGCATTTCGGTAAACTGTCTGGCGTTTCGCATTTAAAAAGACTTGTTCGTCATGTAAATGAGATGGAACCTGATATTATTTTACTGCCAGGTGATATTATCGATGATCATCCAGGTGTGTTCATTCAAAAGAATATGGGACCAATCATGAAACAAATGAAAGCTCCATTAGGCGTATATGGCGTTTTAGGAAACCATGAATATTACGGCAGAGCAGTTCCAGAGTTTTTACAAGAGATGGATAAGATTGATATTCGTATTCTTTTAGATGAAGTGATTACAATTGAAGATGACTTTTATCTCATTGGAAGAAGAGATAAAACAGAGCGAGATCGCCAAAGCTTTGAACAATTAATGAGTACGGTAGATAAATCGATGCCTGTTATCGCAATGGATCACCAGCCATTTGAATTGAAACAAGCAGCAGCGGCAGGTGTAGATTTATTATTATCCGGTCATACGCACCGCGGACAAATGGCGCCCAATCATATTGTAACGAGAAGAATGTACGAGCTAGACTGGGGATACGCACAAAAAGGTGCGTTCCACGCAATTGTTTCTTCTGGATTTGGATTTTGGGGACCCCCGCTTAGACTTGGTAGTAGGTCGGAGATTGTGCAGGTAGAAGTTACGTTTGAATAGGGGTTATGAAATAGAGAGTTGATGGCTCTCTATTTTTTTTAATAAAAACAAATAAAAATAAATATTTATGTTGGTGCTAATTTCATAAAAGAGATACGATTATAAGACTCGATTAAAATAAAGGGGGATTGTAAGTGATCATATCAGATGTACTATACGGAGAATTTGAAGTGGATCAAGTAGTAGAAGAATTAATTTCAAGTAAGTCTATGCAAAGACTAAAGGGAATTCATCAAAATGGCGCAAGTTACTTAGTGAACGAGAAATGGAATGTAACGCGCTTTGATCATTCAGTTGGTGTTATGTTATTAGTTAAAAAACTAGGTGGTTCAGTAGAAGAACAGATCGCTAGTTTACTGCATGACGTATCGCATACTGCCTTTTCCCACGTGATTGATTACGTTTTTGATAATGAAGATGAAAGTTATCATGAAGAGATATTTAGTTCTGTTGTGAAAAACTCAGAAATTCCAGCGATCCTTGCGAAGCATGGTTATAACTATGAAGATATTTTATTAGATGATTCGAAGTGGACATTACTGGAAAGGTCAGCGCCCGAATTATGTGCAGATCGAGTGGATTATACGTTACGAGATATGTATACATACGGATATATTTCTTTAGAAGAGGTTCATAGATTTTTAGAGGATATTATCGCAGTAGAGGGGAAAATGGTCCTTCAAAGTATCGAAATGGCAGAGTGGTTTACAGAAACGTATTACAAAGAAGTAATCGATTTCTTTATGAAACCAATGAATATTTACGGAAATGATATGTTAGTGAAAACGTTAAAGTTAGCTCTTCATAAAAAGGTTATTCATGCAGAGGATTTCCTTCTTGAAGATGCTGAGCTTATTTCGAAATTGCAGCAATGTAATGACCCCGAAGTAGAAGCTTTATTAAGCAAAGTTCATCCAAATGTAAAGGTAAAAGAAGATAGAAACGATTATGATTTACATCAGAAAAATAAAGTGCGTCTTATTGATCCGCCGTTACTTCGTGAAGGGAAAATCGTTCAGTCATCTGTTGTGTCAGAAAACATAAGACAGATGAGTGATATTGCTTATGAAAAAGCGGTGAGAGGGATGTATGTGAAAGTGATTTCGAATTAAAAAAGAAGTAGCGCATCGTTTTTAGAGCGCTACTTCTTTTTTATTAATGATCAAACCAATTCCAAATCTCAATATCTCCAAGAGTCGCATAACGTATGTGCGGGGAGTTTTGTAATTTTAATAACTCTTTCGATGGGCCAGTAATAACAATTCCGTATACTTTTACACCGTTATCCTTTACATATTGATAACGTTTATCTAAATTTAGTTCTTTCTCAGAAAGCGCTGCTATTTTGCTTACCGTTTTTTTATGGATAGAAAGGACGCGCATCATTTCGGTTACTTTGTCTTCTTGCGTTTTCTGCCCGTCAGTTTCATTATCGAGGAATCTTACATGTTCTGGAAATCCTATAGCTTCTCCGCCATGTAGGATATAGTCATCTACATTTTTTCTTTCTTGTCCTGTATCTAAAGCGTACCATACAGGAGTTGGAGGGAGTTCTTGTGCTTCAAATATGCTATATAAAAGCGGTTCTAATTCTTTTAAAGTGTAAGCTTTATCAAAAGAAATTGCTACTTCTGCAACGGTTCCATCATGTACTTTTGCAAGTGTATCCCATACTTTTTTTGATGAATCCTTTAAATAATCACCCTGCTCTGTTTTTGGGTGAACAAAGAAGAGTTTTGGTTGATAGAACGGATTCATCCAAGTTCGCTTCGTAACATCTACAGATGATAAGAAGCTTTTTGTTTCTATTGTACCGAGGGGCATTTCTTTTTTACCGACGGTTCGTACTAAATCAAATTGGCTATTCGTACGGAAAAAAGCTTCTACACTTGTTCCGCCCCCCATAACACGGCTATTTGGGATCGTTGCTTCAAGTGCAAGCGAAGGAACCTCTCTAATTTCTTCTAGCCTTTTATCATTATTAGCTTGAAAATAAAAGGCTGATAATACCCCGCCGATTATATAGATAACGATGCAAATTGATAATATAAAACCAAACGTTTGTAAACGATGTTTCCACTTAATCCTCCAAAAAGGAACTTTAAGATCTTTTGGAGGTAACTTTTTCTTAATTGGTTCTGTTTTTGTTAACAGCTCATCTAAGTAAGCGTCACACTCTTCACATGTTTCAATATGACTTTCTAACTCTTCCTGTTCATCATGCGTGAGCGTTCCGTTTTCGTACTTCTCCCATAGTGTTTTAAATTCTGCACATCCCATCTGTATCACTCCTCTATGTTTCTCGCTTCTTTCCGTCCACGGTGTAATTCAATTTTCACTTTCGCTAATGAGAGACCGGTCATTTCTGCTATTTCTTTATACGAGAATACGTAGTAATCTCTTAGTAGTAGGACATTTCGTCTTTCGAGCGGAAGAGAAGATAAACTTTCTAACCAACTAGCGATCTCAAATTTTACGAAATATTCATGTTCTGTACTCGGCACGTTTGGTAAATGGAATTCTTCCACTGTAGTTGTTTTATATTTTTTTTCTTTACGATACCAATCGATAAAGGCATTGTAGGCAATTGTAAATAACCACGGCCTAATTTCTTCTCCTTTATAATAGTCAATATGGACGAGCATTCGGTAAAATGTTTCTTGCATGAGATCTTCCGCATAGTGGGAATCTCCGGTTAGGGAGAGAAGATAGCGAAATAAATCTTGCATATGCTCTGAGTAAATTTCTTCTAATGATTGTTTACGTTTCACTACATTTCCCTCCCTTCATACATAACAACGAAATACATATAAAAAAGTTACAATTTTTTATGGAATTATAGTAAAAAACATCAAGAATTGGATTGCGTTCTCTTTTATCATAATACATATAAGGCGGGTGAACAGAGATGGAAAGCTATGAAACACAAATTCAAAGGTCAATTGATTATATTGAGGAAGATGTAATGGAAAAACAAACGCTGCGTAATTTAGCTCGCATTGCAGGTTTTTCTGAGTCGCATTTTCATCGTGTATTTCAGGCATTAGTAGGTGATACAGTAATGGAGTATGTTCGAAAGAGGAGGTTAGCCCGGGCAGCTTATCAACTTTCTCATACGGATGAAAAAGTTATTGATATCGCGTTTGAACATGGCTTTCAATCTCACGAAACGTTCACGAGAGCCTTTAAAAAATTATTTCAAATGACACCGAGTGAATATCGAAAACAAGAAATCGAAACACCGATGTATTACCGAGTGAATGTAAAGCAAAGAAAATTAAATCCGTATTTAGGAGGCATACAAATGGAATATCGTATTGTAAATAAACCAGAATTTTTAGTGGCGGGTTATGAACTGAAGACGACAAGTAAAGAAGGGAAAAACCATCAAGACATTCCAGTATTTTGGCAAGAATATTTACAAAAAGATCTTGGAACGACGATTCCGAATCGTAAAGATACGAGTCAATGGGTAGAGCTTGGATTATGTACTGATTTTAATTTAGAAACAGGGGACTTCACTTATATTATCGGAATGGAAGTTACAGACTTTGAAAATGTACCAAATGAAATTGCGAAGCGTACTTTCCCGGCAGCAACATATGCAGTATTTACAACGCCGAAAGTTCCTCATGAAGAAATGGTATCGTCTATTCACCAAACTTGGAATGCAGTATTCTCAGAATGGTTCCCGCATTCAGGCTATGAACATTGCGGCGTTACAGAGTTTGAACTGTACGATGAGCGTTGCCACGAAGATAAGAGTGAGTTCGCCCAAGTAGAGCTTTGGATACCGGTGAAGAAAAAATAATAGGGTAAGAGCGAATCATTGGGAGATGGTTCGCTTTTTCATGAAGGGGGAAATAGGAAAATGTTCAAAAAACTAGAATGTGTATCTATACATACGAAAGATATAGAAAAATCAGTTTCTTTCTATAAAGAAATGGGAATGAAGCAAAACTGGATGATAGAAAGAGAATTAGAAGAAGGGGTTATTTGGACGTTAATAGGATTGAAGTTTCCAGATGAGAAAAGTTCGGAGTTAGTAATAAGCAATCATCCGGATATTAATTTTACGGAAGTCGAAGTATTAGTAGAAGATGTACAACAAACGTATGAAAGTTTAAAAGATAATAAAGATGTAAAGTGGATTCGCGAACCATTTCCAACAGAATCAGGACATGTTGCAGTAATGGAAGCACCTGATGAGAATGTGTTTGTGTTAGTAGGGAAATAGCTCAAATATGGAGTGACCTTTCATAGTGAGTTATGAAAGGTTATTTTTACTTTGTATAGTAGTAGAGGAAGTAGGTTAGTATTGTAAATTTTTGTCGGTAAGTCGATATATTTTGAATTGCGCCGATATATTCAAAAAATCGCCGATATAATTTCATATACCGCTAAAACACCTCGAAAAAACGATCCGCATAATTTCAATTACCGAAAAACTCTCCCAGAAAAGAAAAAAAGACGCCACATAGCGTCTTTCCTACGAACGAAACGGAAATACAAGGATAATCGTTGTTCCTTTTCCGAGTGCACTATCAACGGAAATTGTCCCGTTATGAGCATGAACGAGCTGTTTTGTAATGGCTAGGCCAAGTCCAGTTCCGATGTTGCTTTCTTCTGTGTTTGTTCCGCGGTAATATCGTTCAAATAGAAGTTCTTTTGTTTTTTCATCCATTCCTTTTCCGTCATCTGAAATGGAGAGTGTAAAGGAATTAGCGTTTTGTGATAATTTTACGATGACAGTAGTTGTTTCGTTATTATGTTTTACAGCATTTACGAGTAAGTTTTCGATAATACGCTGGAACCATTTTTCTTCAATGAAATATTGAATTTTATTTGAGCTCGGTACGAATTCAATATTTTGATTTTGAAGTGTTGGATTATTAATAAATTGCAATAATACTTTTTGGACGAACTGATTGATTTCAACGTTTACGTGCTGTGCAGGAAGGCTGTTATTTTTTAATTGATACGTTAAGCTTAAATCATCAATTAATGTAGTCATATATTGAGATTTCTCTTTCATAACACTACCAAATTGCTGAATATCACGATCAGTCCAGTTATATTGATCCGATTCGAGTAATAATGCGTATCCATATATAGAGCTAAGTGGTGTTTTTAAGTCGTGTGTTAGACCGGTAATCCATTCTTCTCGTGTTTGCTGAAGTACTTGCCTCATCGCATCATTTTTTTTGAGTGTAATAGAAAGGTGTTCTAGTGAACTTGTCACATCTCTAAACAAACGGAATGACCATTTTTCTTTACCAGATCGCCGGAACCTGACAGGTTTTCCTTTTTTACTGATAGGTTCTTCATACTTTCCGCCAGCGATATTTTTAAGCCAGCGCATCGCATGTAATAACGGTTTCCCAAATTTATTACCATACCAAATAGAAAGAATGACTAAATAAACAAATACGATAAGAAGGATTAATCCGCATCCGATGAGAAACTTCTTAGTAAATACATCTTCAATTTCGTCATCTGGATAGTAGTGATCATTTTTCGCAGTCACAACGAGAAGGTTGCCACTATTTGCATCGTAAAAGCTAGACGTGTTTTCTTTATGATTCCACGGTTCTTTTTCATTAAGGGCGATTTGTATTGCTGAAAATGTTTTTTTCTTTCCAGCTGGATAGGCAAAAACCTCTTCGCCATTTTGATTAAATATTTGAAGTGCTGCTTTTTCTTTAGACAGTAACTGTTTTTCTTGATCTGTTAATGTGAACGAATCCATCGTTAAAGAGGAGTGATCCTTTTGAATTGCTGTCAGTAACGCATTGCTTTTTAACATACCACCATAAATAACAAGTACTTTCTTTTCTTCTAATTCAATTTCCCAATATGTAAATTTATAATTACTTTCGATATGATGTTGTATATATGCGACTAAAGATGTCTTCGTATAAGCATTCGGAACATCATTTGGTGTATTAAAGTGGTAGAGGATTTTTCCGTTTTCATCTACAACTTGGAGCCAATCATTTTTCTCCTTTATTAAATCTTGCACTTCAGATTGTAACGAAATATGCCCATCTTCTGAAGAGATGTATCTTGAAATTGTAAAACTATCAGAATCTGGAATATTAGGTTCATATAAAGTACTAGTAAGAAGAAAAATTAAATAAGTAAAAGCAGCAACTACAGCGATAAGTAATGTAACTAAAACAAAAACGTGTTGCATGATAAATTGAATAATAAGTCGTTTATTAAAATTCATATCGTCACCCTACTTTGTAACGAACTTATAACCAAGCCCGCGAACGGTTTTTATATATTCTGGTTTACTTGGATCGTGTTCAATTTTTTCACGTAGTTTTCGAATGTGGACCATAACAGTGTTGTCATCGCCATTATAGGCAGGTGCTCCCCAAACTTTTTCGTATATTTCCTCTTTCGAAAATACGTAGTTCGGATTCTCGCAAAAGAAGAGTAGTAGTTGAAAGAGTTGAGCGGAACATTCGACAATGTGCCCATCCACTGTCAGTTCTGCAGAGTGTTGATCAATTTCAAATCTTTCAAATGAAATAGAGTGTGATTTTTGTTCGTGCGGTACTGCTTGTTTCATATGTCTCCGAAGCTGTGCTTTCATACGTGCTACTACTTCTAATGGATTAAAGGGCTTCGTAATATAATCATCCGCACCGTATGAAAATCCGGATATTTTATCTAAATCAGATGCTTTTGCTGATAGGAAGAAAATTGGACAATCTGTTTGTTGGCGAATGATTGGACAAATATCAAAACCAGATTGTCCAGGAAGCATTACATCTAAAATAATTAAATCGTAATTGTTTTGCTTAGTTAGAGATAAAGCTATTTCAGCTGATGTTGCAGTTGTAATATGAGAAAAACCTTCTTTTTCAAGAATGGTAGTTAGTAATTGTAAAATTGCTGTTTCATCATCAACAAGTAAAATATTTGCTTGGTACATAAAAATCCCTCCTAATTTTCTCGAATATCATATCATCATTTTGTAACTTATGGAATTTTTAAGGAAATTTTAAGGTTTTCTTTCTCAAAAAATTAAGAATCAAATGATATGATAAAAGTAACATAGGGGAGGAGATGAGTGTGAATCCGTTTCAAGTGATGCGAGCTAGATATTTTTTAATTGTATTTGCACTATTAATTTTAATAGCGAGAAGTAGTGGCGATTTGCTAACAAGTATATTTCATATACAAAATTCTTCTTTTATAAATATCCTTATATTCTATATCCTTCCGATGGTATGGATTTTTTATGAGTATAGAAAGCATCGCATTTCATTTTCATTGTTTGTTAATAAAAATGAAACATTTAACTTGGTGCAAGTTTTATACATTACGGTTATGTTGTGCATGTTTAGTTACGGGTATCTTATTTTGTATATGTATAGTTTTGCATGGATTACACCGGACTTTATTATGAATGCATTGCATGAACCGATTATAGATAGTACTGGCGGATATGTATATCAAGTCATTAGGATCGTATTCATCGCACCAATTATCGGGGAGTTTGTTTTTCGCGGATTTTTACTTCAACGTTTTGCAACAAAATGGGGAACGAGCATAGCGACCATCGTGGTAGCAATATTGTTTGCGTTGTTACATGTTGATTTCCTCGGTGCAGCCATATTCAGCATCGTATTATCAATCGTATATATTCGTACGAAAAGTTTACTCATGCCAATTGCAATACATATGTTAAACAATGCATTTGTAATGGGTGCGTCTTTTTTAATAAGTAGAGAAAAAATTATGAGTTTTGCCGATTTCTCAAATTATACGACATTCTTTCCTGGACTTATTATTTTTATAACAGGATTAAACTTAGTACTTATCTTTTTATTTGTTAATCGTAAATATTGGAGTAAAGAAGTGCCAGTTATATATGCAGAGCAGGAAAAGAGCTTTTCAGATATAGTGGGGAGTAAATGAGATGAAGAAGATGGTTGAAAAAATATTAAAAGAGATTATAGATGCTACGTCTATTACAGATATGTGTGATAAAAGCGTTTGTCATTGGCTTCAACCTGTAGTAGATACGATTGTGTTTCCAGAGTATTACTTATTTTCTAGTACTCATTTAAAAGAAAATATTATTTCTCTTCTTATTGTGTTCGGGGTTTTACTAATATTTGGTCTAATTGTAGAAGAAATGATGAAGCGCATCTTCAGAAAGAATGAAGAGAAGTATATGTGGATTCATAAAGTATTCGAGAAAGTAATGGTGGCTTTCCTTTTGTTTTATGGTATAAAAACAATCATTTACTTTATAGCTTTGAAACATCATTAATTCGAAATTTGAAAGGGATGTATAAAATTATATGAATGAAACGATATCATCAAATAAGTTTTTTTATTTGATTTTACTTAGTCTAGTGTTAATAACGACAGTGAATGTTATTTTGCGCTGGGAGGAAGCTTACTTTTTCATGTATTTAGCGCTTCATTTGCTAGGGATTTTATGTATAAGTGGTGGAGTGGTTACTGAAAAAAAGAATGAAGAAAGCGTTAATTATATGTGTGTGATCGGTCTTGTTTTACTTTTAGCTGTACAGGGTATTATGAAATATAGTTCTTTCTCTTTACAAGATTTTAATTTATTAATAGATGTACTTCCTTAAAGAGGCTTTTTATGTTATCTAAAAAGCAAGTAGGGTACGTGTGTTGGTTTGTACGTGCGATCCTTATTCCGGATTATGAACTAAAGAAAGTGTTTAAAGATAGGTAAAACTCTTCTTGTGTAGAAGAGTTTTTTTATGTAAATAAAAGGATCTCGAGCAATTCGCATAATAAGCTTGTTCTAATTTAGCGTGTACGAACTTACAATAATAATAGACAGGCAGCATAGAGGAGGGAATAGCGTGAGGAAGGTTATTGGTTGGTCGCTTTTTTTGTATGTTGGATTTGCGTTACTTATATATTGGTATTTATTTGGATGGAATCATGAACTTATTCCGGACATGTATAAAGGAACAAGTGCAGATCCAGAAACGTTTATGAGTGCGAGAGAGCTTACGCTAAGCCAAGATTATTCGCGCGTGAAAAATTTACTATACTTTTTAGCGACGCCTCTTGAATGGATTATTTTATTGTTTGTACTTGTGCTAGGTATTTCAAGAAAGTTTGAGAAATGGTCGAAGGAAACGACTAAAATAAGTGTCTTGCAAGTTGCGATTTATTTCTTTTATTTATCATTACTGACAACAGTGCTTGCCTTACCGATGCAATGGATTGGCCGGAAAGTGTCCGTTGATTACGGCATTTCAACGCAAAGCACACAAAGCTGGATTAAAGATCATGTTATCGGTTTTTGGGAAAGTTATGCGACTATGTTAATTGTAGTGACCGTTCTATTATGGCTTATCCGTAAATTTCCGAAGAGATGGTGGCTAGCAGGGTGGGCGCTCTCTGTTCCATTTACAATCTTTTTAACATTCATACAGCCTGTCGTTATTGACCCACTGTATAACGACTTTTCGACGCTGAAAAATAAAGAATTAGAAACGAAAATTTTAGCGATAGCAGACAAAGCGGATATTCCTGCTAAACACGTATATGAAGTAAATATGTCAGAAAAAACGAATGCATTAAATGCTTACGTAACAGGAATTGGCCCTAACGCCCGTATTGTAATGTGGGATACAACGCTTAAGCAGTTAAAAGATAAAGAGATTTTATTTATCATGGCCCATGAAATGGGGCATTATGTTATGAAGCATATATATTTTGGCGTTGCAAGTTATGTATTGCTATCGTTTATAGGTATGTTTTTAATTAGTCGTATTATAAATATGTGTATTCGCAAATGGGGAGATACATTGCAAATTTCAAAAGTAGCATGTTTCTCCATTTTACCTTTATTTTTCTTAATTTCTTCTGTACTCTCTTTTGCAGCACAACCAGCAACAAACTACGTTTCACGTATAGAAGAAAGAGCGGCAGATCAATATGCTTTAAATATGACGAAGGACGGGAAATCTGGTGTGAAAACTTTTCAATATTTATCAAAAACAAGTTTAAGCCAAGTAAATCCGCCTGCGTTAGTGAAGTTTTTCTTATACACGCACCCACCAATTTTTGAAAGAATTCATGCGTTTGAACAATATGAGAAACAAAGAAAAAAGGAGTAGCTATTATGCTACTTTTTTTTATAGAAATATAAGTTTTATATTGGGAATATTTATCATTGCTTTTTATTGCGATTTTGTAAATAATAAGCTATAAAATTCTAAAAATCTATATATAAAGGAATAAAGGTGAAAAAATGTATTTTTTACAAAATTTAAAAGTGAAATATAAACTATTATCGCTTATTTCATTAGCAGTTTTAGGTATGGTAATTATGAGCAGTGTAGCAATTAATTCCATTAATAAGATTAAGCACGATACAGAGGTTGTAGTAGATGATTATCAAAATTCCGCAATTTTATTAGAAGGAATGCTTCGTACGCAAAATTCACTAGAATATAACTTACTAGAATTAATTACGGCGTCCCAAAATGAAGTAGCAAATAAAGAGGGGATAATTGATAATATTGAAAAGGATCTTAAAAAATATGATTCTTTATTAAAAGAATATGATGATGGCGTTAATTTAAGTAAGCAAGAGGATGAGTTGTTTCAAAAGATGAAGAAATCTTTGCCAAGTTATAAAGATACATATAAAAAATTGTTTGAAAAGGCGAAGGCAACAAACGAGCCACAAATGGTAAATGAATTTCAGAAGGAATTAAAACCGAAGGGAATAGAGTTGGCTGGTTATGCAGTGGATCTAGAATCGTATGTTTCAAACTTAGCTGATCAAGTGTTTAAAGATTCTCAAAAAATGATTGATCGATCCGTTATTACCTTTATCATTCTTGTAGTAGTTACTACAATCGTTATATGTATAGTAAGTTATATTATTAGCAAGCTTATAGTTGCTCCTTTACAAACGGTTAGTCGTATGATGGAAAGTGCGAAAGAAGGAGATTTAACCGTACATGGTGATTATACTGCTAAAGATGAATTAGGTGTATTAGTAAGTGATTTTAATGAAATGATTACAGGGTTAAGAACGAATATGAAAGAGGTAGATAATAATATTCAGCTTTTATTCCAACATGCAGACGGAGTAGTATCTGCATCAGAAGTATCTAGTAGTGCAGCGAAGAAAATCACTATAGATATTGAAGAAGTTGCAAATGGCGCAGAGAGTCAAATGCAAGCAATGGAGCAAACTGCGGGTGCGATGGAAGAGTTGACACAAGGAATGCAGAGTATAGTGAATACATCATCCTCTGTAAATGAATTGTCTGCTCAATCAGCATTAGATGCAGAGAGTGGTAACAAATTAATGAAACAAATGATTCAACAGATGGATACAATCCAAAATTCGGTACATAGTGGTGTTAAACAAGTAGAGACTATGAAAGAACAATCAGAAGAAATTGTTAAAATCATTGATGTTATGCAAGGCATTACCTCTCAGATTAACTTATTAGCATTAAACGCCGCAATTGAGGCTGCGCGTGCTGGAGAAAGTGGTAGAGGATTTGCAATTGTGGCAGATGAAGTGCGGAAATTAGCAGAACAATCTAGTGATTCTGCAAAACAAATTGAGAATCTTATTACTCAAGTTATGGGAACAACGAACCATACAGTAGATATGATGGGGAAAGTAGATAATGAGGTACAGGCAGGTACACAAGTAGTAATGCATACAGAAAAAGTATTTGGAACAATTACAGAAAAAGTACAGCAAGTATCTGAGCAAATTCAAACGGTATCTATGTCTACAGATGAAATTGCAGCGAGTAGTGAGGAAATCTCGGCTTCTGCAGAAGACATGGCTCAAATTTCCCAAAGATCATCTGATCGAACTGATAGGGTAAAAGAGTCTATTCAACAGCAAGAAAAATCTGTTCAAGAGATTTCGGTTTCAATTGAACATATGCATAGCGCAGCAGGAAAATTAAAACAAATAGTTGCCCAATTTACTCTTCAAAAGTAGTAGCATATTTGAGTGTTAATAAATATAAAAAAAGCATCCTCTTTTAATAAAAAGGATGCTTTTTTTATTACTACTATTCGTAGATTTCCGGCATTTTCAAGGCGATGATTACAGCTACAGGACTTATACATACTAGATTTGTATATTACTTGTTTTTTGACAGTTTAAGAGGTTTATCGACGAGAATTATTTCTGTATTAGTGTTTTTAGATCCTGCTGTTGCCAAACTATTAGACCGGATTTAGATGCAAGTAATAGGGATTATCCTTATATTTGTAGGGATGGCACTAACTTTTCGCAAGGGAAGAGAAGGCGAGTTATCAGTGAAGGGGAATGCTACCTCTGAAATATAGATCATGAATATAGTAACCGTCATTAGGTATCTCCTTTACGCGCCAATAAAGGGAAGTTGTAAAGTGAAAAGGAGTTTATAAAGAAATTGTAGAATGTTTTAGTATATAACACCTTAGATGTGACAACTTCCTTTTTGAAAAAGAAAGAAGGAGGCATAAAGCAGAAAGGTAGTGGAAATATTTCTTCTAGAAGATTTGCATTTTATCTTACATTCACCAAAAAAGAGTACTCCTGAAACAATGAAATTCATTTTATTTGAATGAAATAGGGAGAGAGGACAATGAAGAAAAAAATATTGGGTGTAATGATGATTGCGACAATGGCAGGAGGTATATTTGCAGGGACGAATGTGACGCCTGTAAAAGCGGAAGAGTATCCACAAATGATTGTGTTTGAAGATGTTCCATACGGATTTTGGGCATATGACGCTATTATGGATTTAGCATATCATAAAATTATATTAGGGTATGGAAACGGGAAGTATGGTGTTGGCGATCTTATAACACGTGAACAAGTAGCTGGGACTATTTACAGAACACTTGAGATAAAAGAAGAAGGGCCAGTAGCGAATCCATATAAAGATGTTTCTGATAGTACAACAACTTTTAAAAAGGAAATTTTGGCGTTAACAAAACGTGGTGTTTTTACAGGGGATGGCCAAGGGGATTTTAGGCCGAAAGCACCAATCTCTAGAGCGGAAATGGCTGTCATTTTAAAACGAGCATTTAATTTTGAAACGAAACAAAAACATACATTTAAAGATATTCCAAAAGGCCACTGGGCAGAAGATGCAATTAGTGCGTTACAATCTAATAATGTTGTGAGAGGAACTGGGAATGGCATGTATGAATTAAATCGCCCTGTACCTAGAGAACAATATGCTCAGTTTATTAATAATGCGATTATTAATTATCATTTGAAAGAGGATTGGAAGTAGAGTGAAATATGAAAGCACAAATAGAAATATTTGTGCTTTTTTGTTTGTTTAAAAAAGAATTATTATTCGTATTTATGTATTTTTATGGTTATACACAAGCTTTATAATCAATCCGATGAAAAAGACATGATGTGTAATATGATTCACAAAACCGTCACGAAATGTGTCGGAAAATATATTGTCACTATACCATTTATTCTGTATATTTTTAAAAAAACATATACATATTGGGGAGATAATTTGATGAGCAAAAAATTATTAAAAACAGCTACAGCATTAACAATTATGGGTGGGGTGTTATTCTCAGCAGAGAGTAACAGTGTAAAAGCGGAAAGTGCACCGTTGCAAAAAACAAATACAATTGTATTTAAAGATGTACCAAAAGGACATTGGGCATATGAGGCAATTCATGAATTAGCGGAACAAGAAATTATTTTGGGATATGGCGATGGAATATTTGGTTTTGGGGATAATGTAACACGTGAGCAAGTTGCAGCTTTAATTTACCGTGTGTTTGATATGGAAGAACAAGATGAATATGAAAACCCATATGGAGATATCGATGAAAATTCAACAAGCTTTATCGAGGAGATATTGGCTTTAACGGAAATCGGAATTTTCCAGGGAGACGAGAATGGAAACTTTAGACCGAAGGCGACGTTAACGCGTGCGGAAATGGCACAAGTTCTTACGAATGCTTTTGACTTACAGGCGAAGGGATCTCATAACTTTAATGATGTTTCAGCAAATTCATGGGCAACCAATGCAATTAGTGCAATACAAACAAATGGTATTACAATGGGAATCGGAGAAGGTAAATTCGGTCCGTCTATGAAGGTAACGAGAGAACAATACGCACAGTTTTTACATAGAGCAATATTGCATGATATGGAACAAGGGCAGTAATAAAGTTTAACTAGTCAAAGTGAAATTTAAAAATAATACAAAAAAGGTCGTTGTTGTATAACAGCGACCTTTTTTGTATGAAGTAAAGCGCGAAAGAATGGCATTTTGAAAAAAATGAAATGAATTTTCAAAAAAAACTTCCTTTTCTGAAGATTTGTTATATAATATAAAACATGAAATTAAATCTGTTATAAAACAGTTTAAGAAGGGGATGCTAATATGTCGACGCAAACTTCACGGGTTACACTCGTTGGAGAAATGTTACCAGCGTACAACGAAATATTGACACCTGAGGTGCTTAGTTTTTTGAAGGAACTACATGAGAATTTTAATGAGCGCCGCATAGAACTTTTACAAAAACGTGTAGAAAAACAAAAGAGAATTGATGCAGGGGAGTTTCCGAAGTTTCTAGAAGAAACAAAACACATACGTGAAGCGGATTGGACAATTGCCAAGCTGCCAAAAGACTTAGAGGATCGCCGCGTAGAGATTACTGGACCGGTAGATAGAAAGATGGTCATTAACGCTTTAAATTCAGGAGCGCATCTTTTTATGGCGGATTTTGAAGATTCGAATTCACCAACTTGGGAAAATGCAGTTGAAGGTCAAATCAACTTACGAGATGCAGTAAAGGGAACGATTTCACATGAAAATGATAAAGGGAAAGAATATAGATTAAATGAGAAAACAGCTGTACTCATTGTACGTCCAAGAGGATGGCATTTAGAGGAAAAGCATATGCAAGTTGATGGGAAAAATATATCGGGTAGCTTAGTAGATTTTGGCTTGTACTTTTTCCATAATGCGAAAGCTCTTTTAGCAAAAGGGAGCGGCCCATACTTTTACTTACCAAAAATGGAAAGTTATTTAGAAGCGAGATTATGGAATGATGTATTCGTATTTGCTCAAAAATATATCGGCATTCCAAATGGAACGATTAAAGCAACTGTGTTACTGGAAACGATTCACGCTTCGTTTGAAATGGATGAAATTTTGTATGAGCTAAAAGATCATTCTGCTGGCTTAAACTGCGGAAGATGGGATTATATTTTTAGCTTTTTAAAGAGTTTCCGTAATCATAATAAATTCTTACTACCAGATAGAGCGCAAGTTACGATGACGGCGCCATTTATGCGTTCGTATTCTTTGAAAGTAATTCAAACATGTCACCGTCGTAATGCACCAGCAATTGGAGGAATGGCGGCACAAATTCCGATTAAAAATAATCCAGAAGCAAATGAAGCAGCTTTTGAAAAAGTGCGTGCTGATAAGGAGCGCGAAGCTTTAGATGGTCATGACGGGACTTGGGTTGCCCACCCTGGACTTGTACCGGTTGCAATGGAAGTATTTAATCACATTATGAAAACACCGAATCAAATTTTTAGAAAACGTGAAGAAATATGTGTAACAGAAAACAATTTACTAGAGGTACCGATGGGAACGATTACAGAAGAGGGCCTTCGCATGAATATTAGCGTAGGTATTCAATATATTGCATCTTGGTTAAGCGGACGGGGAGCAGCACCCATTTATAACTTAATGGAAGATGCGGCAACTGCTGAAATTTCAAGAGCACAAGTATGGCAATGGATTCGTCATGAAGGTGGAAAACTAAATGATGGTCGTAATATTACGCTTGAATTAATGGAAGAGCTAAAAGAAGAAGAATTAGCAAAAATAGAAAGAGAGATTGGTAAGGAAGCCTTTAAGAAAGGGAGATTCCAAGAAGCGACAACGTTGTTTACAAATCTCGTTCGAAATGATGAATTCGTACCATTTTTAACATTACCGGGTTATGAAATTTTATAAAAAATGAAAAGGGGATGGAACAAATGAAAAACGAAAGAATCGAGAAATTACAAGAGAGCTGGGAATTAGATGAGCGTTGGAAAGGGATCACACGTCCATATTCGGCAGAAGATGTAATTCGCCTGCGCGGATCGATTGATATTGAACATACATTAGCGCGCCGCGGTGCTGAGAAGCTTTGGACATCGCTTCATACAGAAGACTATATTAACGCACTTGGCGCATTAACAGGAAACCAAGCGATGCAACAAGTGAAAGCTGGGTTAAAAGCGATTTACTTAAGTGGTTGGCAAGTAGCAGCTGATGCAAACCTTTCTGGACATATGTATCCAGACCAAAGTTTATATCCAGCGAACAGCGTACCTGCTGTAGTGAAACGAATTAATCAAACACTTCAACGTGCGGATCAAATTCAGCATATGGAAGGAAGCGATGATACAGACTATTTCGTACCGATTGTAGCAGATGCAGAAGCTGGATTTGGTGGACAATTAAACGTATTCGAACTGATGAAAGGTATGATTGAAGCAGGTGCATCAGGTGTGCATTTTGAAGATCAATTATCTTCAGAGAAAAAATGTGGCCATTTAGGCGGAAAAGTACTACTACCAACGCAAACAGCAGTACGCAATTTAATTTCTGCACGCCTTGCAGCAGATGTAATGGGAGTGCCGACAATTATCGTTGCAAGAACAGATGCAGATGCAGCTGATTTAATTACGAGCGATATCGATCCTGTTGATAAAGCATTTATTACAGGAGAAAGAACACCAGAAGGATTTTACCGTACGAATGCAGGTCTTGATCAAGCAATTGCGCGCGGTTTAGCGTATGCACCGTATGCAGACCTCGTTTGGTGTGAAACGTCGGAACCAAATTTAGAAGATGCAAAACGATTTGCGGACGCAATTCATAAGGAGCATCCGGGAAAGCTACTTGCTTACAACTGCTCTCCATCATTTAACTGGAAACAAAAACTAGATGAAAAAACAATTGCGAGCTTCCAAAAGGAAATCGCATCTTACGGTTATAAGTTCCAATTCGTAACGCTTGCTGGATTCCATTCATTAAATTACGGTATGTTTGAACTAGCACGTGGCTATAAAGAGCGCGGCATGGCAGCATACTCTGAACTACAACAAGCAGAATTCGCAGCTGAAAAACATGGCTACTCTGCAACACGTCATCAACGCGAAGTAGGAACAGGTTACTTTGATGAAGTTGCACAAGTAATTACAGGCGGAACTTCATCAACGACAGCGTTAAAAGGATCTACAGAAGAAGCACAGTTTACGAAATAAAAGGAAGGGCACCTTTTTGAAGGGTGCCCCTTGTTATTTTGTAATTGATGCGAGAGTAAAGGAAATTATACTAACTTACCGACACGAAATGACAATATCGTCATATGTTTATCAGATCCAATCCCCTCTATGCTCGCGAATAAACTTTATATCTTTTTCATAATGCTCTAGATGTCCTTCATCAATCATTCTTTGGAAGTTAATATCGCCCTCTTGAGCTTTTCTTTTCATATATGTACATAACCCTTCTAAACGAAGCAACACCATTCCTAAGTAATCTTCACCCATATTTTTACCATAGGATTGAACAAACAACTTCACTTTTTCTTTAATACGATCTGCATGTTGCGATGATTCATAATGAATGGCTTCACCAGATTCTGTATAATACACTCTACTTAAAGGCACACAAGTATAAAGTGTATAAGCGATATCCCATAGTCTTGGACCAGGAGCAGCAACATCGAAATCAATAATCCCTACTGGTTTCTCATTATTGAAAATAATGTTATATATGGCAAAATCATTGTGACATAAAACCTCAATGTTATTTGGCGTGTGATTCATCGGTTTCCAATCATCTAATAACGGAAAATCACTTACAGCATCATGGTAAAGGCGGAGCATCTTTGCGATTTCTTTTAATACATCATTAGATCGCATATATTCTTTTAAAGGATAATTGCCAGCTTCTCCTTCAATAAAGGATAAAATCTCTCTATCTTTTTCATCTACACCTAAAAACTTTGGAGCATAATGAAATCCTTTGTTTTCTAAGTGTTGTAATAGCTTATGGATCTTTGCGCTATCTGGCTTTAATTCTCGACGAACAGTATTTTCAGAACGATATACGTTCGAAACGTTTCCGCCTGTTAGCTTTTCTTCGTTATCGTAGTTTGACATGTGAAAATTCCCCCTATAATTAAAAAATCCAATTCCAAATAGTGAATAGACCAACAATGGCAGAAAAGAGAAGGCAAGCAAGGAATGCTAGACAGCCAAAAGGAACTAGCTTATCTTGCCATGTTTCTTTATACTCATAAATTAACTCCTCTGCTACTTTCTTCTGCACTGAAGATAAAGGTTGATCTTTATACAAACCTTTTAAATGGTTAGAATCGCCTTTAAACTTTAAAGCACGTGCAATATGATGAGGATTATTTCCCATTGATTTTTCAAATAATAAACATGATTCATGCATAATGTCTGTTTTATGTTTCTCTAGATACCAGTAACGTCCAGCCATTTCTGGATATTGTAATGTATAATAAATATCTCCGAGTTGTTTTCGAAGATGTAATTCATTTGGGTATGTAAAGATGAGGCCATGCAATCTATCTCTTGCTTTTCCAAGATTATTATTTTCAATATCCTCTTCGATTCTTTTTAATGTTTTTCTAGGAATTTTGTTGTTCATAAATTCCTCCTTATTTGGAATAGAGATAATTATATTTTATAAGAAATACTAAAAATTAGAAATTCCATTTTAGAAAAAGATTGTACATTTTATTTTAATGTGCTATGATGATGTCAGTTGAATAGTTAAATTAAGCAATCCATATGTTATCAAGTGCTGAAAACGAACGAGAAAAAGTATGTGAGAACTAGTTTATGTTTCGTATTTGATAATGTGTGGATTCTTTTTTTAGACAGGAAGACTAAAAAAATTAAATTTGTATTTTCTTAGGAGGAAATAATCATGGCAGTAACAGGACAAGTAAAATGGTTTAACAACGAAAAAGGCTTCGGTTTCATCGAAGTTCCAGGCGAAAACGACGTATTCGTACACTTCTCTGCAATCGAAACTGAAGGTTTCAAATCTCTAGAAGAAGGCCAAAAAGTTAGCTTCGAAATCGAAGAAGGTAACCGTGGACCTCAAGCTAAAAACGTAATCAAACTATAATTTTATAGTTGATGATGGAAAAAAGGATGGCTTATGCCATCCTTTTTTTGTTGTCTAGATATATGAGTGATAAGGACAAGGGGAAGGAAGAGGGGACGGGAGTAGGTATGATTGAAAAATATACAAGTGAAGTTGTACTTGATATATACGATTGAAGAGATAAAAGCATACGCGAAAATATATGAATATGAAGAAGAATAAAAGGCTTTCCAAAAAGGAAAGCCTTTTATTCTTCTTTCGCCACTTTTTTCTTCTCACGTTTTTTGCATTCGGGACATTTTGATTTACGAAACGGTTTGGCAAAGAATAGCAGAATAAAAAATAAACCGAATATAATACTAGCTGAGTTTTTCACGATAATGACGCTACTATTTTTCATTTGAATCGATGGTTGAATCTCTTTTTCTTCCATAGTGGCCCTCCGTATATTGGATTTACATTTTAATTATAGCAAAGTTAATTGTTGTAATGATGTGAAATGAAGAAGTGATTTCAAATATTTATAGTAGTATAAATGCTTTTTTGTGCATAATATTATCTTTTTATTATTATATACTTATTTTTTAATTTAAAGAATGTTTGATAAATGATAAAATAATGTAAAATAGTGGAATGTACAGACCATTTCCTTTTCATAGGTGCTAAAATTATACATGCAGCTGCTAATATAAATGGAAAAAGGAGATAATAGAGTATGGAAAGTAAAGTGGAACGCTATGTTGAAAATTATGTTGTAACGAAAAATACGATGGCATTACTTCCTATTATTCTCAGTGAAAAGAAAATTGTTACGCGAGTCGTTGAAATGAATGATTCTTTTTTCGTATTTCAAAAACCTCTAGATATTATAGAAAGAAGTTGCCGAAAGCATGGCTCGAGTTTCTTAGGCAGAAAAGAAGGAACGAAAGAGTTAACTAATATTACACATAAAGCACCAATTGCGATTAGTCCTACAGATCAACTTTATTTTTTCCCTACCTATTCTTACTCTAGAAAAGAGTGCGCGTGGTTGTCTCATTTTTATATTGAAAGTAATAAAGAATTAAAAGATGGAAATCTTATTATTAGATTTATAAATGGCTTTGCTGTGAAATTAGAAATATCAAAAACTAGTTTTGAAAATCAACAAAATCGTACAGCGAAATTACGTACTGAATATGAAGATCGTAGGAAAAAACAAGGGAGCCCTTGCTTTAAAGAGATTGATAAAAAAGAGGAATCAACATTAAGACCCGCTTATGAGAGAGTGTATTTTGTTAAGGAAGGCGAAGTGTGAAAGGATGGGGGAATCCCCATTCTTTTTTTATTTATCAGTCTTTGTCGATAAGGCGATATATTAGAAAAAATGAGTTGTAATTAATATGTTTAGAAAATCAACAGTGTAATTTCATGTGCCGATAAAAATATCGGAAAACCATCTAAATAACAAAACGAACGACACGTCCTGTCGAATATTGATAGATTATCATAGCTAAATAATGAAGGAATTCTTATGAAAGATATGGAAACTTTAATAAATACATCTCCATATGTCGTATCTACCATTTCCTCTTTCATATAAGCGATGATACAGTAGGGATAGTATTTAGAGTAAAGGGGTAAAGTGTAGAATGGATTTTCAGACAATCAAAGAGTATTTTTCACCAGAAAATATGGATCATATTGTTGAGAGTTATAAAGCGTTCGGACCACTTCTTGGTATTGGTTTACCGATGATAGAGGCGTTGATTCCAGCATTACCGCTTATTGTATTTGTACTGGCGAATGCTGTTGCATTTGGCTTTTGGCTCGGTTTTCTTTATTCATGGCTTGGATCAGTAATGGGTGCCTTACTTGTCTTTTTCATCATCCGCCATTTTGGTCGCAGTCGTTTCTTTTCGTTTGTAAATAAGCATGAGAGAGTACGAAAAGCAATGGGGTGGATTGAAAGGAAAGGATTCGCACCGATTTTTGTTATATTTTGTTTTCCGTTTACACCGTCAGCGCTAATAAATGTTGTCGCTGGTTTATCCCGAATTAGTGTAAAACAGTTTGGGCTAGCGTTAGCATTCGGAAAGCTTGTGATGATTTTTATTTTAACGTATATCGGTCATGATTTAATGTCATTTATTCATAATCCAGTGAAATCAGTCATTGTAGCGATTGGTATTTTTATTTTATGGTATGTCGGTAAGAAAATTGAAGTAAAGTTAGAATTACAGTAAGAATAGTCTTCTTTATAAGTGTAGGCTTCATTATTAAAGGATAAGGGGAGAAGCAGATGAAGAAAACTTTGAAAAAAGAAGGCATAGAGTGGATACGAACAATTTTAATTGGTGTATTATTAGCTGTATTTTTTCGAACGTTTTTCTTTTCAACGTATGTTGTAGAGGGGAAGTCAATGATGCCGACCTTGCAAGATGGCAATATGCTCGTTGTAAATAAGGTGAGTTATCAAGTTGGGGACTTGAACAGATTTGACGTTGTGGTGTTTCATGCGAATAAAAAAGAGGACTATGTAAAGCGAATTATCGGTTTACCTGGAGATCATATTGAATATAGGCATGATAAATTATATATAAACGGACAATTTATTGATGAGCCGTATTTAGAGAAGTATAAGAAAGAGATAAATGGAAGGCAACTAACAGGCGATTTTAAATTAGAAGAGTTAACGAAAGAAAAGCTGGTGCCACCCGGGTTTATTTTTGTAGTAGGTGATAACCGGCTCGGGAGCTGGGATAGTAGACACTTTGGCTTTGTAAAAGCTGATACAGTCGTCGGGAAAGTTGATTTGCGATATTGGCCAATTCAAGAGGTGCAAACGAATTTTTCAAAAGGTTGATATAATGAAGTAGAAGTATAGAAAAGACAAACAACTCAGTTTGTCTTTTTTCGTGTACTATAATACAATTATAGTAGCAAACTAACGTTCGTTATGTAAGTGAAAGGTGGGGTTACATGTCACTTCGATTTGTGATTGGTAGAGCGGGAAGTGGAAAAAGTACACTTTGTTTACGCGAAGTGCAAGAAGAGTTAAAACAGCGCCCGAGAGGGAAAACAATATTATATCTTGTGCCAGAACAGATGACATTCCAGACGCAGCAGGCGTTAATTGGAAGTGAGGATGTAAGAGGTTCTATTCGGGCACAAGTTTTTAGTTTTTCACGATTAGCGTGGAAGGTGCTGCAAGAAGTTGGCGGAGCAAGTCGTCTTCATATTGATGAAGCTGGTGTACATATGTTACTCCGTAAAATTGTAGAGTCTCGTAAAGATGGATTATCGGTGTTCCAAAAAGCAGCGGAGCAAAACGGTTTCTTTGAACATCTTGGCAGTATGATTGCAGAGTTTAAACGTTACAATGTAACGCCATCTAACGTATATGAAATGTGGCAACAATTAGATGCGCATAGTAGCAGTGCCGAACAAAAGTTACTAGCGAATAAAGTGTATGATTTACAGTTACTATATGATGATTTTGAGCGTGCTTTAATTGGAAAATACTTAGATTCAGAAGACTACCTGCAATTGCTAGTGGAAAAGCTTCCGCAGTCTGAATATGTAAATGGTGCGGAAATTTATATAGATGGATTTCATTCATTCTCCCCGCAAGAGTTAGAGATTTTAAGGCAGCTTATGATTTGTGGAGCGAGAGTGACGATCACGTTAACGATAGATGAAAAAACGTTAGCGCAGCCAGTAAATGAACTCGATTTATTTTATGAAACGACGTTAACGTATGAAAAAATAAAACAAGTAGCGCGTGAAGAGAAAATAGAAATTGAAAAAACAATTCCACTTATAGAACAGCCGCGTTTTCATTCTCCGGCATTAGCGCATTTAGAAGCTCATTATGAAGCGCGTCCGAATGAGAAATTTAACGGTGAAGCGAGTGTAACGATTAGTACAGCTGCGAATTTACGAGCGGAGGTAGAAGGTGTTGCTCGTGAAATTCGTAAACTTGTCGCGGATGAAAAATATCGTTATCGAGATATTGCAGTGCTTCTTCGTAATGGGGAAAGTTATTACGATGTGATGCGAACGTTATTTACAGATTATAATATCCCGCACTTCATCGATGAAAAACGCCCGATGTCACACCACCCATTAGTAGAATGTATTCGTTCTGCACTCGAGATTATTAGTGGGAATTGGCGTTATGATGCGGTGTTCCGTTGCGTGAAAACAGAGCTTTTATATCCATTAGACATAAGAAAAGAAGCGATGCGTGAAGAAATGGATGAATTTGAAAATTACTGTTTAGCGTACGGTGTACAAGGAAAGAGATGGACTGCTGAAGATCCATGGATGTATCGCCGTTATCGTTCTCTTGATGATACGAACGGGATGATTACAGACAGTGAACGTGAAATGGAAGAGAAAATAAATAGGCTACGTGACGTTGTAAGAACACCTGTTATTCGCATGCAAAAAAGGTTAAAGCGTGCAGGGACAGTTATGCAAATGTGTGAAGCAGTTTACTTGTTTTTAGAAGAACTGGATGTTCCGAAGAAACTAGAAGAATTACGTATACGTGCAGAAGAAAGTGGAGATTTCTTATTTGCGACAGATCATGAACAAGTATGGGAAGAAGTAATGAGCCTTCTTGATACATTTGTAGAGATGCTTGGGGAAGAGAAAATGTCTCTTTCTATGTTTACTGACGTTATGTCGACAGGTCTTGAGGCACTTCAATTTGCTAACATTCCGCCGTCATTAGACCAAGTGTTAATTGCTAATATTGATCACTCCAGGTTATCTGACGTGAAAGCAACGTTTATTATAGGTGTAAATGAGGGTGTCATTCCAGCAGCACCTATGGACGAAGGGATGCTTTCTGATGAGGAAAGAGAAGTTCTTGGTGCGGCAGGGATTGAATTAGCGCCAACGACAAGACAAACTTTGTTAGAAGAACAGTTCGTTATGTATCAAATGGTAACGAGAGCGTCTGAGAAGTTATACATTTCATGCCCGCTTGCAGATGAAGAAGGAAAGACGTTACTTGCGTCTAGCTTTATTAAGAAAATAAAAAGAATGTTCCCTAATGTGAAAGATTCATTTATTACGAATGACGTAAACGATTTATCACGTTCAGAACAAATTTCATATGTAGCAACGCCAGAAGTAACGTTATCTTACGTTATGCAGCAACTACAAACGTGGAAGCGATACGGATTTGAAGGGAATTTAGACTTTTGGTGGGACGTATATAATTTCTACGTAACTTCAGATGAATGGAAACAAAAAAGTAGCCGCGTCTTATCAAGTTTATTCTATCGAAATCGTGCGCAGAAACTAAGTACAGCAGTAAGTAGAGATTTATACGGAGATACAATTAAAGGAAGCGTCTCTCGTATGGAACTATTTAACCGTTGTGCATATGCTCATTTTGCGCAGCACGGTTTATCGCTTAGAGAGCGTGATATTTTCAAGCTTGATGCGCCAGACATAGGCGAATTATTCCATGCGGCATTAAAGAAAATTGCGGACAAGTTATTGCGTGAAAACCGCACTTGGGCGGATTTATCCATAAAAGAGTGTGAACATCTTTCTGTTTTAGTAATAGAAGAAATCGCACCGTTATTACAACGACAAATTTTATTAAGTTCAAACCGTCATTTCTATTTAAAACAAAAACTACAACAAATCATTTTCCGTACGTCAATCATTCTTCGTGAACATGCGAAGTCGAGCGGATTCGTACCAGTTGATTTAGAGGTGCCGTTCGGTATGGGTGGTACAGGATCGCTTCCGCCGATGGAATTCTCATTACCAAATGGTGTGAAGATGGAAGTTGTCGGCCGTATTGACCGTGTTGATAAGGCAGAAGATGAAAACGGGACGTTCTTACGTATTATTGATTATAAATCAAGTTCAAAAGCGTTAGATTTAACGGAAGTGTATTACGGATTAGCACTTCAAATGTTAACGTATTTAGACGTTGTTACTTCAAATGCACAGACGTGGATGAAAAAAGGCCACGCAGCATCACCAGCTGGTGTACTGTACTTCCATATTCATAACCCAATTGTTGAGATGAAAGGTGACGCATCTGAAGCTGAGATTGAAAAGGAAATATTAAAGAAATTTAAAATGAAAGGACTCGTACTAGGAGATGCTGACGTTGTTCGTTTAATGGATAACAAACTTTCAACAGGAAGTTCAGATATTATTTCTGCTGGCCTGAAAAAAGACGGTAGCTTTAGTGCGCGTTCAAGTATTGCAAGCGAGCAAGAGTTTAACGTACTACAGAAATATGTACACCATACGTTTGAAAATATCGGAAAAGACATTACAGAAGGTGTTATTGATATTGCTCCTTATAAAATGGGAAATAAAGCAGCATGTACGTTCTGTAACTTTAAATCTGTTTGTCAGTTTGATGAGTCACTTGAAGATAATCAGTTCCGATCGTTAAAAGATATGAAAGATAGTGAAGCGATGGAGAAAATAAGAGAGGAGGTTGGCGGAGAATGATAGAAAATTGGCCTAAAAAACCAGAAGGTAGTCAATGGACGGATGACCAGTGGAAAGCTGTTGTAGCGAACGGACGTGATATTTTAGTTGCGGCTGCAGCTGGGTCAGGTAAAACAGCAGTATTAGTTGAACGTATTATCAAGAAGATTATTAATGAAGAAAATCCAGTCGATGTCGACCGCCTGCTCGTTGTAACCTTTACGAATGCAGCAGCGCAAGAGATGAAAAACCGAATTGGGGAAGCGTTAGAAAAGGTATTAATTGATGAACCAGGATCTCAGCACGTAAGAAAGCAGCTGAGCCTATTAAATAAAGCTTCCATTTCAACAATTCATTCATTTTGTTTACAAGTCATTAGAGGATATTACTACATGCTTGATGTTGATCCTCGTTTCCGTATCGCGAATCAAACAGAAAATGAATTGTTAAAAGAAGAAGTGCTAGATGACATATTAGAAGAAGAGTACGGAATCGAAGATAATACAATCTTCTTTGAACTTGTTGATCGTTATACGAGTGACCGTAGTGATGATGACTTACAACGTATGATTTTAGCGCTTCATACAGAGTCAAGAGCGCATCCAAATCCGGGAAAATGGCTTGATAAATTAGTAGAAGCATATGACGTAGAAGGAAAGACTATTGAAGATTTAGTATATGCTTCTTACTTATTAGAAGATGTGAAATTCCAGCTTGAAACAGCGGAACAGCATATTCGTAAGGCAACTGAACTCGCAATGCTTCCTGACGGTCCTGCTCCTCGCGTTGAAACCCTGCAAGCAGATGTAGCTTTACTTGGAACGCTATCATCAGCTGCTCGTGAGTCGTGGACAAGATTGTATGAAGCGATGCAAAACGTATCGTGGCAAACATTAAAGCGTATTAAGAAAAGTGATTACAATGAAGATGTTGTAAAACAAGTAGACTCTCTTCGTAATAAAGCGAAAGATGAAGTAAAGAAATTACAAGAAGAGTTATTTAGCCGCAAACCTGAAAGTTTCTTACGAGATTTTCAAGATATGCACCCTGTATTAGAAAAGCTTGTTCAACTTGTAAAAGTATTTACAGAGCGTTTCCAAGCGATGAAGCGAGATAAAGGAATGGTCGATTTCACAGATTTAGAGCATTTCTGTTTACAAATTTTAAGTGAACAAAGTGAAAATGGTGAAATGAATCCTTCAGCAGTAGCGCTTCAATATCGTAATAAATTTGCTGAAGTGTTAGTCGATGAATATCAAGATACGAACTTTGTACAGGAATCCATTATTAAATTCGTAACGAAAGATTCTGAGAGTGAAGGAAACTTGTTCATGGTTGGTGATGTAAAGCAGTCGATTTATCGTTTCCGACTAGCCGAACCAGGACTATTCCTAGGAAAGTATAAACGCTTCACACAAGAAGGGTCGGGCGGCGGAATGAAGATTGACTTAGCGAAAAACTTCCGTAGTCGTCATGAAGTACTAGCAGGTACGAACTTTATTTTCAAACAAATTATGGGCGAAGAAGTTGGGGAGATTGACTACGATGCTGATGCTGAATTAAAGCTAGGTGCTAGCTATCCAGAAGGTGAAGATGTAGCGGCAGAGCTATTATGTATTCAGCAAACGGAAGAAGAAGTAATGGATGGAGAAGAAGGTGCAGAAGTCGAAAAAGCACAGCTAGAAGCTCGTCTTATGGCGCAGCGTATTAAAGCGATGGTTGATTCAGGTTATGAAGTGTATGATCGTAAAAATGATAGTATGCGCCCTGTACAATACCGTGATTTCGTTATTTTACTCCGCTCGATGCCGTGGGCGCCGCAAATTATGGAAGAGTTAAAATTGCAAGGAATTCCAGTATATGCTGACCTTGCGACTGGTTATTTTGAAGCGACAGAAGTAAATATTATGATGAACGTATTCCGCGTTATTGATAATCCGATGCAAGATATTCCGCTTGCAGCTGTACTTCGTTCACCGATTGTGGGACTAAATGATGAAGACCTTGCGACGCTTCGTGCTCATGGGAAGAAAGGGTCATTTTATGAAGTAATGAGCTCGTTCTTAAAAGGAGCACCGCTTGAAGAAGAGCAAGAACTTCATGATAAATTAGAGTGGTTTTATAATTTACTGCAAGGGTGGCGTGAATTTGCACGTCAACAATCACTTTCTGATTTAATTTGGAAAGTGTACGGTGAGACAGGTTATTACGACTTCGTTGGCGGTTTACCAGCAGGAAAGCAAAGACAGGCAAACTTACGCGTACTATATGACCGTGCAAGACAATATGAAGCAACATCATTTAGAGGGTTATTCCGCTTCTTGCGTTTTATTGAACGTATTTTAGAACGCGGTGATGATATGGGTACGGCGAGAGCCCTCGGTGAACAAGAAGACGTTGTTCGCATTATGACGATTCATAAAAGTAAAGGGCTAGAGTTCCCGGTCGTATTTGTAGCTGGACTCGGTCGTCGTTTTAATACACAAGACTTAATGAAGCGTTTCTTACTGCATAAAGATTTCGGTTTCGGTTCACAATTTATCGATCCGCGTAAACGAATTAAATATACGACATTATCGCAACTTGCAATTAAACGCAAAATGAAAATGGAATTAATCGCGGAAGAAATGCGTGTATTATATGTAGCGTTAACGCGTGCGAAAGAGAAGTTAATTTTAATCGGAACAGTTAAGGATGCAAATAAGGAAATGGAAAAATGGCTTGATGCGAGGGAACATAATGAATGGTTATTACCAGATCACATACGTGCCGGAGCGTCTTGTTATTTAGACTGGATTGCACCTTCATTATATAGACATCGTGATAGTGAAATGCTTCTTGAATTAGGACAAGGAAGTATTCCAAGTGAAATTTACGGGTATGACACTAGCTGGAAAGTAGAAGTTGTGGACGGTAATACGCTACTTGCACCAGAGCCAGTTCAAGAAGAGAAACAAGAATTGTTAGAAGCGCTTCGTGAGAAAAAGGCTGTTCCATTAGAAAGTGAACGGAAAGAAGAAGTGTATAACAGATTAATGTGGAAGTACGGATATGAGGATGCGACATCTCATCGTGCGAAGCAGTCTGTTACAGAAATAAAGAGAAATTATCAATCTGAAGAAGGTAGCGATAACGCCTTTATTAAAAAACTACGTGCACCAATTAAAACACGCCCGCGCTTTATGGAGAAAAAAGGGTTAACGTACGCAGAGCGTGGAACAGCAGTCCATGCCGTTATGCAGCATGTTGATTTGAAGAAGCCGATTACGGTTGAAGTTCTTCAAGAGCAAATTGCTGGAATGGTAAATAAGGAATTATTAACATTCGAGCAGGCGGAAGAAATAGCGATTGAAAAAGTAATTTCATTCTTTGACAGTGACTTAGGTAAAAGGGTATTAGCGGCAAAAAGTGTAGAGCGCGAAGTACCATTTACGATGATGCTTGCAGCAAAAGAAGCATATCAAGATTGGCAAGGGAAGAGTGAAGAAACGATTCTTGTCCAAGGGGTTATCGACTGCATGATTGAAGAGGAAGATGGCATTACGTTAATCGACTTCAAAACAGATACGATTGAAGGGAAATTCCCAGGCGGATTCGAACAAGCAAAACCAATTTTAGAAGATCGATATAAAGTGCAACTTTCGTTATATGCAAAAGCACTGGAGAAAAGCTTACAACATCCTGTGAAAGAGAAATGTTTATACTTCTTTGATGGGAATCACGTTGTAAATATTGAAGGATAGACAACAGAAAGGGGCTATAAAAAAATGACAACGTTAAGAACTTGTGAACAGGGACACGAGTACTATAAAAGTAGCGATTGTCCAACTTGCCCAACCTGTGAGAAAGAGAGAAAACCAAAAGAAGGTTTTCTCTCTCTTCTTTCAGCGCCAGCAAGAAGGGCATTAGAACACCGTGGAATTCAAACTGTAGAAGAACTCTCAAAATATAGTGAAAAAGAAATTTTAAAACTGCATGGTATGGGACCTGCGTCTTTGCCGAAGCTTAGACATGCTTTGGAGGAGAGCGGATTATCATTTAAATAAAATGAAATAGTGCCTCTTCACTACTTACTTGTTTATACTACTATTTGTGAACAGTAAAGCTCTTGATTATTAAAATTTCATTTTAATAATTTGAATTAGATAAAAGAAAAAAGTAGGAGAATATCTCCTACTTTTTTTACGCTGTTCCAATCTGATCTTGATCCGCCACATCAGAATCAAACGTATTTGTTGCACTAACACCGCTAAAAGTATTCACAACAAACCCAACATTGGAAGCTCCAGATCCGTTATAGGCTTTCGTGTTTTCTTTCGGAGACACGTTATAAAAATCTCCTAAGTTGAAAGAGCCGTTACTGTTTTGAACGACGAGATTTCCTACAACCGAAGGCATACCATCCACCTACTTTACTAAGCTTTTTAATTACTATATGAATTATTGTGCGGAAGGTTCATCCGTAATATATTGGCGGATTTGCATAATACGAGAGTTATTAAAAACATAATCAACATTTCCAATTTGAAAGCAACCAGAATTTAAAAGTGTCCGCAATTCAACATTATTAACTTCAATAAAAGGGCATTCATTTACAATGTTTAATTTTACATCTGTCGTTCGTTTTGGAATTGTAATGTGTTCATCTGTAAAGATTTCAAAAGCATCAAAGCGACCTTCTCCCCTTATATAACAAGGAATTTCACGGTGGACGGCAAGAGCTCTACTTTTTAATTCCATTTGGTTTGCATCTCCAACTTGAAATACGGCAGTAATCCCTAAAGAAATAATAGAAACATTTTGGACAATGGACACATGATGCAACATAATTTCTCAGTCTCCTTATTAACCTGGAGTAGGAGGGACATCTGTTACTAATGGTACAAATGGTCCCTCTGTAACAGTTTCGAATGGTGTATCGAGAATAGAAGATAGAATGAGGAGATTGGCATCTCCAATTAAAAAGAGTGCGGACGACGATACACCGTTCATTTTAATCTGTCCGACTTTTAACTCACGGTTTACAACGTTAAGGTTCATACATACTTACTCCTTTCGGAAATTTCCCGGTATGTGCTGAATAAAGGAGAGAAAGGCTTTGTCAATATCTTGTTTCATTGCCTGAATAATGATATCTCGTAAATAATCTGGATCTGTTGAAATACCTTCATATGATTGAACTTGTGATAAATAATAAGGGAGGCGATGCTCCATCTGTTTTTTTATGTCATCCACCATCATTTGTCGATACATTTCATCAAGCGGTGTTCTCTCTTCTTGTTCAAAATGTAGAATACGATTATATGCTTCTTCATCTAAGTATCGATGCATTTCTTGGAGGATACCTTGATAAAAGTCTGGGTTTGTTTCGGTTTCAGGATTTACCTTCAATGTTTCTGTATCCACTTGAAAATCTTCAATTTGTTGTCCTTTTGCTGAAAATGGATTTAAGCCAATATTTAAAGTACCATTTAAATTTTCGACTTTTAATTGATCGAATTTGTATTCCACTTTTCCTACAGAAGAGGACGGGCGATTTTTTAATTCGTTAAGCTCTTCTTGGAGTTGGCGTACTTGATCTTCTAAATTCAGGATGGCTGCTTGTTGTGTTTGAAGAGCTTGTTGAAGTTGGTGTAAGTAAGTATATATATCTTGATTCATTTGTGAAACCTCCTTTTCAATAGGGAGGGTAAAAATATTCCTGCTATATATTTATGACAAGGATGTCTTAAGAAGAACTAGTTGATGGTTTGATAGAAATAATTTGTCCTTTTGCCTGTAATGGGCGAAGTGGCTCCGTAAATCCGCCCGTATTTGAAAATTTAGATAGGGCTTTAATACTTCCAGCAGTACCAATTTGGAATACAGAAGAGGTTGTGATGCTATCAATTTTAATACTGTTGATGATGATACTTTGGTTTACATACAAATTCAATGCAATCGCCTCCTTTAAGTTGAGCCAATTATCGCTTGATCGATTACATCTGAATCGTTGACAGTCGTTGCACTTTGATAATTGTAGACAGAAACGTTATCTCCAACGTTGAAAGAGCCGGCCCCGGCGAAAGCGCGTGAGTAACTAATAGGCCTAATCGCAAATACATCTCCGATATGAAAAATACCACTTGATCCAATATTGACGATGCGGATATGTCCGACCATAGCTGGCATACAAAACACCTTTCGTTTTTAAAATTTTCTTTTCTACTATTGTATGGGCGTTTCTAATAAAATGTGTGTTTTTTTGAAATAAAAGAAACACACGCGTTATTGCGCGTGTGTGTTGAACGTTTGAGTAGGGTGGAAATCCGTATGTACATGACAAATTACATTTAAGAGCCTGTCCAGTTCTTGGCTACAATCCACTGTTCTTTGAGAAGTCATTCCGTAGCGTTCAGCAAAATAGATCATTTTTTCACGTTTTTTTTCAATAGCTTGCTCAAACATTGAAATCGGCTCCATCTCTAAATGAAATTTTTAGTATATATGTAGTACATATTATACAAAAAATTCATAAAAAAGAAATGCCTTCGCTAAAAAAAGTAAAATTTCTACATTTTATGCTAAATAATGAATAAGTAACGAATAAGGTGCGAGAAGAATATTGTAAAAATTAGCGTGCATGAGAAGGTTTTTTTCTTGCGGATGCGAATACAATTAAAGGGCATGAGTTTTAGGATGGAGAGTGGAAATATTGCGTTTTGTAACGGCGAAGAAAGAAGAAAAGGTATTTGTAGGTATTGTGGATGAAGAAGAAGAAAAGGTATTACACTTAAGAGAAGCGCAAAGACAAAAAGGGGAAAAGGTTACAATCCCTATTACAATGTTAGAGTGTATTGAAAGAGGGACTGAATGCTTTGAGAAAGTATGTGAAATTGTAAATTGGGCAAAAGAGAACGGGGAAGCGGCGTATTATCCGTTAACAGAGGTGAAAATATTAGCGCCGATTCCAAGGCCAAGAAAGAATATTTTGTGCGTTGGAAAAAACTATCGTGAGCATGCGGTAGAAATGGGCGGAGTAGAGTCTATTCCAGAAAATATAATGATCTTTACGAAAGCACCAACAACAGTTATTGGCATAAATGAGCAAATTAATGGTCATCCTCACGCAACGGACGAACTAGATTACGAAGGAGAACTAGCTATCATTATTGGTAAGCGAGGGAAGCAAATTAAAAAAGAAAAAGCGCTTGAGCATGTTTTTGGTTATACGATTATAAATGATGTAACAGCTCGAGACATTCAAAGAAAACATAAACAGTTTTTCCTTGGGAAAAGCTTCGATACATTTTGCCCGATGGGACCGTATTTAATTCATAAATCGGTGGTTAATGCGCCGAATGAATTACACATTGAAACGGTAGTAAATGGAGAAGTAAGGCAAACTTCCAACACAAATAAAATGATTTTTTCGATAGAAGAAATTATTTCAACGATAAGCAAAGGAATGACTTTAGAACCAGGCGATATTATCGCAACAGGAACCCCGGCTGGTGTCGGAAAAGGTTTTACACCACCGAAGTTTTTACATGCTGGTGATGAAGTGGTCATTACAGTAGAAGGAATTGGTACTTTGCGAAATGTAGTGAAATAAAGAAAAGAGCTATCTTGTATAAAGATAGCTCTTTTCTATGGTCTCGGATTATAGAGGTAATCGATAACGGCAAAAGTGTAAAGACCAATGAATGCAAGTGTACAAATGCCAAATAATATAACCGCAAGTGCGCTTTTTTCTCGTCCAAAACCAATGATAGTAAGAATAACAGCAGTCCAAAATGATGCTTTCAGTAATGTGAATGTAGTAGGAGTTGAGTAATGAAGCCATGTTGTGGAAAGTAGGAAGCCAAAGAATGTAACTAAAATAAAAGATGTAGCTAAATAGTTAATCTGTTTACCATATCTTAATAGCATATCGCACCTCCTTTATAATTCAAAAATACAGAAAATTACAATTTCATCTTAATATAAATGAATATAAAAAGAAAGAGGTTGTCCCAACATGTTGGACAACCTCTCTATTATTACGATAATACAGCTTTAATTTTTTGGAATGCCCACTCTAAATCTTCTTCAGAGATTACTAGAGGTGGTGCGATACGAATTACGTTTTCGTGTGTTTCTTTACATAGTAGCCCAGCTGCTTTTAGTTGTTCACAGTAAGGACGAGCTGGCTCGTTTAATTCGATACCGATGAATAAACCTTTACCGCGAACTTCAGTGATCATTGGGTTATCAATTTCTTTTAATTGCCCAACTAATTTTTCTCCTAATTGAAGAGAACGCTCTGTTAATTTTTCTTCTTCTAACACTTCAAGGGCTGCGATAGACACAGCACATGCAAGTGGGTTACCACCGAATGTAGAACCGTGAGAACCTGGCTCAAATACACCTAAAATGTCGCGGTTTGCTGCAACGCAAGAAATCGGGAACACACCGCCACCAAGTGCTTTACCAAGTATGTACATGTCAGGAGTTACATCGTCCCAGTCACAAGCGAATACTTTACCAGTACGGCCTAAGCCTGTTTGAATTTCATCTGCTACGAATAAAACGTTTTCTTTTTTACATACTTCAAGAGCTTCTTTTAAGTAACCAGCTGGTGGGATGTTAATTCCTGCTTCACCTTGAATTGGCTCTAAAATGAATGCTGCTGTGTTTGGTGTAATTGCGGCTTTTAATGCTTCTAAATCACCGTAAGGAATTACAACGATGCCAGGAAGCATTGGACCGAATCCACGCTTGTACTCTTCGTTTGAAGACATAGAAACAGAACCCATTGTACGTCCGTGGAAGTTATCTTCACAAACGATGATTTCAGCACGGTTTGCTTCTACTTTCTTCACATCATAAGCCCAGCGACGAACTGTTTTAATTGCAGTTTCAACAGCTTCAGCACCTGTGTTCATTGGAAGTACCATTTCTTTATTAGTTAGTTTCGCAACTTTTTCGTACCAAGGACCTAATTGATCGCTATGGAAAGCACGAGAAGTTAACGTAACACGATTAGCTTGGTCAATTAAAGCGTTAATAATTTTCGGGTGACGATGACCTTGGTTTACTGCAGAATATGCACTTAATAAGTCCATATAGCGGTTTCCTTCAGGATCTTCTACCCAAACACCTTCTGCTTTAGAAATAACGATTGGAAGTGGGTGATAGTTATTTGCTCCGTATGTGTCTGTAAGTTCGATAATATCCTTAGTTTGAATCATGATTGTTCCCCCTTTTGTTATTACAAGAAGTTTGTAAATACTCTAAATATTATAGCATTTAAATGTAAAAAAGCGAAACATTTCCTGAAAATAAATGAACATGTTATCATATAGAGTGAAAAAGTGTGAAAAGAGGAGGTAAGGGATACGATGGTACATATGCATATTACAGCATGGGCGTTAGGTTTAATTTTATTCTTCGTTGCGTATTCACTTTATTCAGCAGGGAGAAAAGGTAAAGGTGTACATATGGGGCTTCGCCTAGTGTATATCTTCATTATTGTGACAGGCTTCATGTTGTACATGAGTATTGTAAAGACAGCAACAGGTAGCATGCACATGTGGTACGGCTTAAAAATGTTAGCTGGTATTTTAGTTATCGGTGGAATGGAAATGGTTCTTGTAAAAATGAGCAAAAACAAACCAACAGGGGCGGTTTGGGGCTTATTTATTGTTGCGTTAGTAGCGGTATTATACTTAGGACTAAAATTACCGCTTGGCTGGTACGTATTTAAATAAAAATAAAACCACCTTATAATCTCAAGTGTTTGGGAGATAAGGTGGTTTTTTATTTTAAGTTGCATCGATATGCAACTCTTCTCCGTTTACTTTCGTAAAACGAAACATATTTTTATTGGATGTAGTGTGACGGACGAAATGGTGCTGCAGTGTACAAATCATTTCTTCGTTATCAAATAGAAGAATGTTTACTCCTACGCGTGACTCCTCTTTCGGCAAGAAGGATAAATAATTATGACAATACATGCAATCATATAAAGAGTAGTGAAGTGATTGCAATGATTCGGTTAATAATGTGAAGACGGAGTCAGGTAATTCTTCGAGCCATTCATTATAGCTAAGAAGTAATTTTTTTCGAATACGTATCATTTCCCCGTTTTGCAGGTGGTGCTGTTCGTTGGCAATTTGTAATATATCTTGTTCATAGAAACGAGCTGGTAGCCAGTTGCTGTTATATAAAATCTCAAAACCATCTTCGGCAATATCTTCTAATAAAAATGCTTCATCATTTTCATCATCAAAGAATACCCATTCATTGTTTATATATTCTACATTACCGACTGTATGAGCGCGGGGCTGGTTATATAAAATATGGTTACGTTGTATCATACACGATTTCTCCTTTATGAAAAGTAGTTATTCCTGTTATAGACAGTTCGTGCATTCTTTATAACTAGACACATCTAGACATAGGTGGGCATACAATAAAACACGTTTTACTGAGTGAGAATGCTATTCCATATGTGGATAGTAGGTTATCGTCAAGTTTTTCATTTTTTGATCCGCACTCTTAGGGTGGGGATTACTGCACGTTCAAGAAAAGAAATAAGATGGAAGGATGATTTATATGTGCGGGATTACAGGATGGGTGGATTATAAACGCTCATTAGAAGGAGAAAGAGATGTCGTTACGAAAATGGCTGAGACGTTAGCAAAACGTGGTCCGGATGATAATAAAGTTTGGATTAAAGGCAATGTCGCATTTGGGCATAAACGATTAATCGTTGTTGACCCTGAGGGCGGGAAGCAACCGATGACTTGTTTAAAAGATGAAACGAATTACGCCATTTGCTATAACGGTGAACTTTATAACACAGAAGACATTCGAAAGGAATTATTAAGAAGAGGATATACGTTCAAAGGTCATTCTGATACAGAAGTATTATTAGCTTCTTATATTGAATGGAAAGAAGAATGTGTCGATCATTTAAACGGTATATATGCGTTTGCTGTATGGGATGAACAGAAAGAACAAGTATTTATTGCGCGAGATCGACTAGGTGTAAAACCGCTATTTTATAAATATGATAGTGGGCGATTGCTATTTGGTTCAGAGTTAAAAGCGATACTGGCTCATCCAGATGTGAAGGCGGAAGTAACGTTAGAAGGGTTATCCGAAATATTCGGTCTTGGACCATCGAGGACACCTGGTCATGGTATTTATGCTGGTATAAAAGAATTACGTCCAGGTCATGCGATGACATTTTCAAAGAACGGTTTATGCATATGGAGATATTGGAATGTGGAAAGCAAAAAACATGAAGATTCCTTTGAAGAAACAGTAGAGAAAACACGCTTTTTATTACAAGATGCGATTACAAGGCAGCTTGTTTCTGATGTACCGCTATGTACTTTTTTATCAGGTGGTGTAGATTCGAGCGCTATTACAGCTATTGCAGCGAAAGAATACGAGAGATCAGGAAAAGGGCAATTACACACATATTCTGTTGATTACGAAGATAATGACAAATACTTTAAAGCGAATGCGTTCCAGCCAAATTCAGATGCTCCGTTTATTAATTTAATGACTGAGACATTTCAAACAACCCATCATCGCTGCGTCATTTCGAATGAAAAATTAGCAGAGTATTTAACTGAAGCAGTACTCGTTCGGGATTTGCCTGGTATGGCAGATATCGATTCGTCATTATTATGGTTTTGTCGTGAAATTAAACAAGATTTTGTCGTCGGTTTATCTGGGGAATGTGCAGATGAAATATTTGGTGGATATCCGTGGTTTTATAGAGAAGATGATTTACAATCGAGTGCCTTTCCGTGGATGCGCTCTACAGAAGCACGTGAACAACTGCTAAAGAAAGAATGGAGAAATAAATTAAATTTACAACAATATGTACAAAGGCGCTATGAAGAGTCGATTCAAGAAGTTCCTATTTTAGAGGGAGAAAGTCCACTAGAAGCAAAAAGACGCCAATTATTTTATTTAAATATGGTATGGTTTATGACAACATTATTAGACAGAAAAGACCGCATGAGTATGGGGGCAAGTTTAGAAGTACGTGTTCCATTTGCAGATCATCGCCTTGTCGAATATGCGTGGAATATTCCTTGGGAAATGAAAATGTATAAAAACCGCGAAAAAGGTCTATTACGTAAAGTGTTAGAAGATGTACTTCCACATGACATCTTATATAGAAAGAAGAGTCCTTATCCGAAAACGCACAATCCACACTATACAAAAGCAGTAACAGTATGGCTTCAAAATCTATTAATGGATAAAGGTTCAATTTTACACGAATTGTTTGATAAAGAGCAGTTGAACGGATTAATTCAGTCTGGTGGCAGTGCATTTCAAACACCATGGTTTGGTCAATTGATGACTGGGCCACAGCTTTTAGCTCATTTAGCACAAATTCACGTTTGGTTTAAAGAATATGGGGTAAATATTAAGGAATAAGGGAAAAGCGGCTTACAATTATGTAAGTCGCTTTTTATTAAAGAAATTGTCATATAAAATTCAAAATCACCTTATAAATAATACTTAATTAGAATTATTATTTTGACGTACTTATTATTGCTTGTTATAATTGGAAACAAACGTTCTGAAAAGGATTCTCATTTATAAAATTGAGGTGTTATATAGATGACAAAGAAAAAAATAGGTTTACTCGTAATGGCGTATGGAACACCAGAATCATTAGACGATGTAGAGGCATATTATACACATATCCGTCACGGGCGTAAGCCGTCAGAAGAAGCGCTTGAAGATTTAATTGGGCGCTATAAAGCGATTGGTGGAATTTCGCCGCTTGCAAAAATTACGAAAGAGCAGGCGCATAAATTAACAGATTCAATGAATAACATATTTACAGAGTATGAATTTACTTGTTACTTAGGTTTAAAACATACTGCGCCATTTATAGAAGATGCTGTAGAGGAAATGAAGCGAGATGGAATTGAGCAGGCGATTAGTATTGTGTTAGCGCCGCATTATTCGACTTTTAGCATTAAAGCGTATAATGAGCGCGCAATTTGCCTATCAAAAGAAATAAAAGGTCCTGTTATTGAACCGATTGAGCAGTGGTACGACGAACCAAAATTTATCTCTTATTGGGCAGATCAAATAAAAGAGACGTTTACTAATATTATAAATAAAGAGAAAGCCGTCGTAATTTTTTCGGCGCATAGTTTGCCAGAAAAAATTATTGCAGCAGGAGACCCATATGTAGAGCAACTAAAGCATACTGCAGATTTAATTGCAGAAGCTGCAAATATTCAAAACTATACAATTGGTTGGCAAAGTGCTGGGAATACTCCAGATCCATGGATTGGTCCAGATGTGCAAGATTTAACGAAAGATTTATATGAAGAGCATGGGTATGAATCTTTCATATATTGTCCAGTTGGTTTTGTGGCGGAGCATTTAGAAGTTTTATATGACAACGATTATGAGTGTAAAGTTGTAACTGATGAATTAAATGCCAAATATTTTAGACCGAATATGCCAAATGCACAATCTGCATTTATCGACTGTTTGGCTGAAATTGTTTCCGAAAAAGTGAAGGAAATAGTTGACAAAGATTTAGTTTTGAATAATAATTAGTTTATAATAATTTTAAATAAATAATAATTACTATGAAAGAAAGAGGAGGATCCCCCTAGATGAATCCAAATAATCGCTTAACAACAAACCAAGGTGCTCCAGTTGGAGACAACCAAAATTCTCGTACAGCTGGTCGTCGTGGACCGGTATTATTAGAAGACTATCATTTAGTAGAAAAACTTGCGCACTTTGATCGTGAACGTATTCCGGAGCGTGTTGTGCATGCACGTGGTGCAGGTGCTCACGGTGTATTCGTAACGAGAAATAGTATGAAGCAATATACGAAAGCAGCATTTTTACAAAATGAAGGAACTGAAACGCCTGTATTTGTTCGTTTTTCAACGGTTATTCATGGTCAAGGTTCTCCTGAAACAGCACGTGACCCACGTGGGTTCGCTGTTAAATTTTATACAGAAGAAGGAAACTACGATATCGTAGGTAATCATTTACCAGTTTTCTTCATTCGTGATGCAATTAAATTCCCTGATATGGTTCATTCTTTAAAACCAGCACCGGATACAAATATTCAAACGCCAGATCGTTATTGGGATTTCATGACGTTAACTCCAGAATCTACACATATGATGACATGGGTATTTTCTGATTACGGTACACCAGCAAGCTATCGCGAAATGGAAGGTTTCGGTGTCCATTCATTTAAATGGATTAATGAAGAAGGTAAAATTGTCTACATTAAATATCACTGGAAACCACAGCAAAGTGTACGTAACTTAAGCGCAAAAGAAGTGCAAGAAGTACAAGGAAAAGACTTCAACCATGCAACTCGTGACTTGTTCGATGCAATTGAAAAAGGAAATTATCCGAAGTGGGATTTACACGTACAAGTGATGCAACTAGAAGAAACGGATTCTTTAGATTTCGATCCATTAGACCCAACGAAAGTATGGCCAGAAGATCGCTTCCCATTAATTGAAGTAGGGACGATGACGTTAAATCGTAACCCGAAAAACTTCTTCGCAGAAGTAGAGCAAGTGGCGTTCTCTCCAAGTGCAACTGTAAATGGTATTGAACCATCTGAAGATAAATTATTACAAGGTCGTTTATTCTCTTATCCAGATACACAGCGTTACCGTCTGGGGGCAAATTATTTACAAATTCCAGTAAACTGCCCGTACGCAGCTGTTAACAACCAACAACGTGATGGCGCGATGCAAATGAATCAAAATCCATCTACAATTAACTACGAACCGAGCCGTCATACTGAAAATCCAGTTGAAGATAAGGCTTACCGCGATTCAACTATGAAAGTAGAAGGTTATGTATCTCGTGAAAAAATCGAGAAACCAAATGACTTTAAACAAGCAGGTGAGCGTTACCGTTCATTCTCTAAAGAAGAGCAAGATAACTTAATTGCAAACTTAACAAATGACTTAAAAGACGTAAATGAACGCACGAAATTACTAGCTGTTTGTAACTTCTTCCGTGCAGATCAAGAATACGGTATGCGTTTAGCGCAGGCATTAAATGTTGATATTACGCAATATGTAGGAAATGCTCCGAAATAAATAGGGAAAGACGACCGGGTTTCGGTCGTCTTTTTTGTATAAAGTTATGTGGGGTATTTTGCTTGTAAATTATGTCGGAATTTGTTTGTAAATCGATATGTTGTGTCGAACCGTTGATATATTGAAAGAAACAATCGATATATTTGAAAAATCGTTGATATATCCAAAAAACCGATGATATATTTACATTTATACTAGGTGGGGTATGTTGCCTAGTACGCAAAAAAGAGATGCAATCTATTACTAATAGATTGCATCTCTTTTTTAGTTTACTCGTTCTGCATGTTCATAAGCCTTCTCGCCATGCATCGAAATATCAAGTCCCATGTGTTCCTGGTGCTCATCAACCCGAACAGGGAGGAAGAAGTTAATCGCTTTAATAATGGCATACGTCATGATGATCGTGAATGCATATGTTGCACCGATCGCTATAAATTGTTTAAACAGTAAAGCGGAATTTCCGTAAAATAATCCGTTTGCACCATCTCCGTTTATGGTAGTAGTTGCAAATAGTCCTGTTGCAATACCGCCCCAAGTTCCTCCGATGCCGTGGCATCCAAAGGCATCAAGTGTATCGTCATACCCGAATTTTGTTTTTAAGAAGAAAACGGCGCCAAAGCATAATATACCACCAATTGCTCCGATAAGAAGGGCGGAGAAAGGTGTAACGAACCCGCAAGCTGGTGTAATAGCGACTAGACCAGAAACAACTCCGCAAGCAGCTCCCATCGCGGTCGGTTTTGATTGGAAGAACCATTCAGAAAGCATCCAAGTTAGAGCGGAGGCAGCAGCGGCTATATTTGTATTAATAAATGCAGTTAAAGCTACGTCGTTTAAGGATAATGCGCTGCCGACGTTAAAACCGAACCAGCCAAACCATAATAAGCCTGCGCCTAACATTGTAAATGGCAAATGGTGAGGAGAAGAACCATTTATGTTTTTTCGTTTTCCAAGGAAAATAGCTAATACAAGACCAGCAACTCCGGAAGTGATGTGAACGACGTTTCCGCCAGCGAAGTCTAGTGCCCCAAGTTCCCTTAGCCACCCGCCGACGCCCCATACCCAATGAGCGACAGGATTGTAAACGATCGTTGTCCATAGAAGGATAAAAATAAGAAAGGCAGAAAATCGCATTCTTTCAGCGAATGCACCTGAAATTAAAGCTGGAGTTAAAATGGCGAACATGAGTTGAAACATCATGAATAAATTGTGAGGAATAGTAGATGAGTAGTCTGGATTTGGTGCGTAGGTAACTCCGTTTAGCCCGAACCAATCAAGTGTACCGATAATCCCGTGCCAATCTGGTCCGAATGATAAAGAATAGCCGATAACAATCCATTGAATCGAAACGATAGCCATTGCGCTATAACTATGCATCGTTGTACTGAGTACATTTTTGCTGCGAACCATACCTCCATAAAAAAGTGCCAATCCTGGTGTCATTAACATGACCATTACTGTCGTTACAAACATAAAAACCGTATCTCCCATATTCATGAGCTCTCCTCCTGTAATGTTAGAAAAAATAACATCGTTTTGTTATGTTTCATATCATATTCGAAATTAAACTAAAAATCAACTAAAAATTCAGAAAATTATATACATAATGTCAGAAAACCTAACATGTATTATTTTGTGAGGCTTGAAATCGACATATGCGTTTCATTCAGAAAATTGGTATAATATTCTTACAATTAAAAAACTTGGGGGATGCGTGTGGGAAAAATACGGACTAGGAAACTATTCATTTATTTTTGCTTAGCTTTTGTTTTGTTTGTACCAATACATACTTTTGCAGACGAAAAAAGAGAGTGGCGAGACGAAGTTATCTATTCCATTATGATTGATCGCTTCAATAATGGAGAACCGAAAAATGACAAACAGTTAGAAGTTGGCAATTTGGAAGGGTATCAGGGTGGAGATATAAGAGGGATTATAAAAAGACTGGATTACATAAAAGAAATGGGTTTTACCGCTGTTATGCTTTCTCCGCTTTTTGAAAGTGGAACGTATGATGGGTTAGATGTGCGAAATTTTCAAAAGGTAAATGAACATTTCGGAACAGAAAATGATGTGAAAGAACTTATCCAAAAAGCGCACGCAAAAGGAATGAAAGTTGTACTTCAATTTCCACTTGGGGGAAACGAACAGCAAGTCATCGACGCGTTGAAATGGTGGGTCAAAGAAGTTGATTTAGATGGTAGTTATGTGATACATAGTGAAAAAAAATCGGATGCTTTTTGGGATGGCGTACAAAAAGACATGCAAGCAATAAAGAAAGATTTTCGTATTATGACAGAGGAAGATAGTGAGTATAACGAAAAAATAGTAGAATCGTTTTCTAAAGCGGATGTATCGGTGAAACCTTTATATGATGTGAGTAAAAAAGACGGGGAATCCATTATATTTTTAGATAACCAAGATACAAAAAGATATGCTCGTATTGCAAAAGAAAATATGTATTATCCGCCATCACGTTTAAAACTGGCGCTTACATATTTGTTAACATCACCTGGAATTCCGAATTTTTATTACGGAACTGAAATTGCATTAGATGGAGGAAGTGTACCCGATAATAGACGATTAATGGATTTCAAATCAGATGAAAAATTTATGCAGCACATAACAAAACTAGGTGAACTTAGACAAGCGAGACCGTCTTTACGACGCGGTACGTTTGAGCTACTGTATGATAAGAGCGGGATGAGTATACTAAAACGAAAATATAAAGATGAAGTAACTTTAGTAGCAATTAATAATACGAAAGAAACACAAAAAGTCTCCTTACCTGCAAGTGCGATTGGTGAAAAACAAGAGTTAAGAGGATTGTTAGAAGATGAAATTATAAGAGAAGAAAACGGAAAGTTTTATCTCGTTTTAAAGCGTGAAGAATCAAATGTGTATAAAGTTAACGGAGAAACAGGTGTGAATTGGTTATTTATCTCCTTAATCGTTGGGGTGAATGTATTATTTATTGCGTTTTTAATTGCAGTTAAAAGGAAACGTAGATGAGATGAGAAGTTACTCGCTCTATGTTCATGTCTTCTTATTGGATTTGTAAGTTTGTTCGGTGGGGCCAGGTTAGGGAGAAAGTCTTCTTCCTAGCCTGTTTTGTGTCAATACGGATAGAGAAAGACCTTTGAAACAAACAATAATTGCAACTATATTAATTTTACATTACATTAAAAGTTAGAGAATACTCTTATACTAATATAGTGCTAAATAGTAGGTGGGAAAATGGAATTTTACGATTTGGGTATTACCATTAAAGAGCTTAGAATTAAAAAAAATATATCACAATCCGAATTATGTCATGGAATATGTTCGCAAAGTCAAATTAGCAAAATAGAAAAAGGTATGATTTATCCATCTAGTATATTGTTATATCAATTATCAGAAAGACTTGGTATTGACCCAAATAATATATTTGCATTAACTCAAAACAAAAAGTTAAAATATGTAGAAAATGTAAAATGTGTAATAAAAGATTGCTTAAAGCAAAAACAATATAAAGAACTTTATGAAATCGTGAAAAAAGAGAAAGATGAAAAAAATTTTCAGGCAAAAGAAGATAAACAATTTCTCCTATGGCATGAAGCAATTGCTGTATTTGAGGTGAACAAATCTATAAAAACTGCTTTAAAGCTTTTAAATAATGCATTAAAACTAACTTTAACCAATGTTGATTTTTTATCAGAAAGAGAAATAGATATTATGCAGACAATGTCTATATTTTATGCGGAAAATAAAGAATATGATAAAAGTATTACTATATTAGGAAGATGTTTAACTAATTTTAATAAGTTAGATTTTCCGAGAGATAAAGCGATTAAATTAAAAATCATTTTTAATTTAGCGAAATGTTTAGGTATGACCTATCAATATGAAGAAGCGGTAAAATACATTGATAAGGGCATCAAATTAGCTATTAATCTAAATACTTTATACTTATTAGGTGAACTGTACTATTTAAAAGGATGTAATTTATTAAGATTTAAACAACAGGATGAAGAAGATATTGCAAATAACATGAAAAAAGCATTATTTATATTTGAACTAACAGAAAAAGAAAATCTGATAAAAGTGGTTAAAGAAAAATATTTTGAAAACCAAACTGAAAAAAGTCATTCATAATACATTTGAAAATCACTTGAGATATAATAAAACCTACAGGGGAAATCCCTGTAGGTTTTATACTTATAAACTTGTTTCTAAAATATTAGTGTTTAATATAAATTTTTGAATAAGAGTTTACTTAGTGTACTTTTTATTTTGAAGTCTGCATCTTTATTAACAATTTATGCTTCTTTTTAATTCCATCCAAATATTGTTAAAATTGAGATGGTTCAAGTCGGAGGAAGGCACTTTGAGGTGTCTTTTTTTTATGACCTTTATCATTAACTATTTAATGTTTTTTAAATGATTACATGACATATTTTTTTTGTACCAAGCTTTGTTGATACAGTTAGACTTATCCGTTAGTGTATTCGTATTATTAGAACATCCTACAGTATTTAGGGAGAATGTGGCCAATAAAAACCATAATATTAATTTCTTCAAATAACCACTTCTAACTCTTTTTTAATTAACATTTTTTAAAATACTTATTAATTTTACATTACATTAAAGGTTGGGAAATATTCTTATACTCATAAATTGTTACGTTTTGGCGAGGAGAGGAATTATGAGTTATAGCAATTTTTAAGATGACTTTGGCCTAGGATGTAATTACTAAGAAAATTAATTCAAATCGAAGGGAAAACGTCTTAAGGTGTCTTTTCCTTATTTTCAATTTACTTAGCAATTTTTACCGCATATACCCTTTTTCTATGGTTTGTTCTTGTAATATTGTCTCTACAAGGCTAAAAAGAAAACTCCTCTAATTAAGAGGAGTTTTCTTTTTAGCGGTAGTTAATGAACTGTACGTCGATTGGTAAATCAGCGCTACGAACAGCTGCGATTACGGCTTGTAAGTCATCACGGCTTTTCGCTGTAACACGTACTTGATCGTCTTGTACTTGTGTTTTTACTTTTAATTTCATTTCTTTAATGATGTTGTTAATTTTTTTAGCGTTATCTTTATCGATACCTTGTTGAAGTGTTGCGCGTTGGCGAACAGTGTTGCCAGTTGCAGCTTCAACTTTTCCGTAATCTAAGTTCTTAATTGGAACGTTACGTTTTACAAGTTTAGAAATTAAAACGTCTTTTACTTGGTCTAATTTGAACTCGTCGTCAGAAGTTAAAACTAGTACTTCTTTTTCTAATTTAATATCACTTTTACTTCCTTTAAAGTCATATCGGTTTTGGATTTCTTTTAATGCGATATTAATTGCGTTTGTTACTTCAGGTAATTCTACTTTCGAAACGATGTCAAAAGAACTATCTTTTGCCATAGTTAGCACCTCCAAATAAATTTCTAATCTTGTTATGTACTGTACATACTAAAGTATAGCTGAAAACGAGTCTAGACTTAAGTGTTTTCATACTTATATTCATGTAACCTCACTTTATTATAGTGAATTTTGGGCAGTTGGACAAATACAGGAAAAATCATGTTATAATTAACTTTTGTTTGGAATGATAAAAAAGATAATTTTATATATATAGAAGGGAATTAAAAAATATGTATTTGCAAATAGGATCGATTGAACAGGTAACTGTTTTACGCGAAACGGAAATTGGATATATGGTTGGGAATGAAGAAGAAGAAATTTTCCTACATAAAAACGAAGTAGCTGGAGAAATTGAAGAAGGCGATACGATTGATGTATTCTTATACCTTGATCACCAAAATCGTATTTCAGCAACAATGAAGGAGCCAATTATTACAACGTATGATTGGAACTGGGTAAAGGTTGTAGAAGTCATTCCTAGTTTAGGTGTGTTTGTTGATATTGGTGTATCAAAAGATATACTAATTCCAGCTGATGAGTTCCCGATTTATATGCCAGTATGGCCAGAAGTAGGCGACGAATTATATTGTACGTTAAAATTAACGAATCGTGATCGTTTAATTGCTCTTCCGGCAAGAGACAGTGATATGCAAGAAATTATCGTAGATGCAACGCCATCTATGCGTAATAAAAACGTAAATGGACGTGTATATCGTTCGCTTCAAGTTGGTTCATTCGTACTAACTGATGAGCATTTCCGTGCTTTCTTACACCATACAGAAAGAAAAGAACAAGTCCGCATCGGGGAGCGTGTAACGGGCCGTATTATTGACGTGAAAGATGATGGTACAATTAACATTTCACTTCTTCCTCGTAAAGAAGAAGGAATGGAAGACGATGCGGCAGTAATTTATGCATATATGGAAGAACGAGGCGGAGCAATGCCGTTTTGGGATAAGAGCCATCCAGAAGATATTAAAGAACGCTTTAACATGAGTAAAGCTGCATTTAAGCGCGCACTTGGTAAGTTGATGAAAGAAGAAAAAGTTTACCAAGAAGAAGGTTGGACTTACTTTAAAAAATAAAGTAAATGAAAAAAGAACTATTCTTTCTCTGAATTTTTAAGAGAAGGGATAGTTCTTTTTATTTTTAATAATGTATTCGCTCTATAAGGTAAACATTGAAAGAAGTAGGCAGGATGGAAGCTAAAGTTATAGAAGAGGTATGTTATAAAATTTTAAAAATATATGGTTAATTATTATATAGTTTTTTAAGTAAGATTTTGATTGTAGTATTTCTTATGTGATTCATTAAAAAGGATGAAAGAATATAAGAACATAAGAACATAAGAACATAAGAACATAAGAGATTTATCGCAGTGTTTGTACTGTTTATCCCGCTATTCACCGGGCAGTAAGATCCTCACTGATTAAAGTTTCACTTTATGTATAAAATCTTGATAGCTTTTACACTATGTTTTGAATTTTTACAACGCTGACAGTATTAAAAATATAAAATAATTAGGATGATTATATGCATATTTGGACACTAACAAATTGGCGGAAATATTATAATTTAGAAGAGAAGAGTCATCGCATGGGACTACGATTAAAATTCGATAAAGATGTTGATCCTGAAGTGAGAAGAGCTATTAAAGAGTTTTGCAAATGGATACGCCGAGAATATTTTTTCCCGATTAGAGTACCTATTTATGTAAAATCTTCATATAAAATAAAGGCGATGGATGGTGAGTTGGTCTATGGTACTTTCTTTGAACCATTTAATCGGAATGATGAGCCGTATATTCGTATTTCGACAGGAGATTATTGTGATGAGCTAGAGAAAAGAGGAAAAGATGATGCTTTGGGAGGATATTTGTTTACTATTGCGCATGAACTAACGCATTATTTCCAATGGATTAATGATATAAAACTAACGAGAATTGGATATGAGAGGCAGGCTACTACTTATTCAGGGTATATTATTGATGAATATAAAGAAACTAGAGAGCATCCGTGAAATAGAAACTTTATAGGTAATTGGAAGTATGATAATAAGCAATGTGCTTGAATGAATGCCCTAATATTTAGAGGTTATCTGGAAGTAGATATCTGAATTATCAAACGAAAGTGAGTGTAATACGCTTTGACAAAGAGGTGAGCATATGAAATTTTATAATGCCGTATATCTTATAATTTCTTATGATAGAGAACTTATCAATAAAAGTTGTATGATTGCGGGGATCACAAAAAAATTAACAATATGTAAATAAGTTTGGCCTACATTTCAGGATTATTGATTTTTTCCCTTGGTGTAATAACATGAAACTGGAAATGTTTTAATAGTTTCTGATGTATTTTGTATACTTTTAGTTACAAGTGATCGAGAGAGAATAGATGAGATATCGAAAGAGAGGTACGAAAATGCAAGATAATGTACTGGAACAATTAATAAAGAGTCTCTCAGTATTATCCCTTGAAAAAGAACGCGAAATAGCAGCAGTTGATTTACATGATATATATGAGAGTGCTGAAAGGTTTGAAAAAATGCTTGAAAATATTATTAATTCTAAACATTCTAAAGAAGACTTAATAGATGCGTTAATTGAAGTGGAGATAGAATTAGATCACATCAATTGGCATTATAAAAGCTTGAAGAAACAGTTGAAAATATTGATGAAAGATTAAAAAGCACAACCTTATGTAAAAAGATAAGGTTGTGCTTTTTTTAATTTCCTTGCGGTGAAACAAGAGTAAATGTATCTTTCAAATCACTATCATTTATTTTAATATTTGCCTTTTTTAATTCATCTTGTAACAATTTTTGGCTGAATGTAGGATCAGCAGTACGTTCTTCCTCTAAGTTTTTGCGAATAGAGTTTTTTACTTCATCATAAGGCTTTAAAGCTTTTTTATCAGTTAATTTAATAACGTGATAACCGTTTGATGATTTTACGGGATTGCTAATTTGTCCAACATTTAGTTTGTAGGCAGCGCTTTCGAATTCAGGAGCCATTGTACCTGAATTGAAGTATCCAAGGTCTCCACCTTTATCTTTTGATAGTAGATCTTGTGATTCTTGTTTTGCTAATTCTTCAAATGAAGCACCAGCATCTAGTTTACTCTTTATTTCTTTCGCTTCATTTTCGTCACTTACTAAAATGTGACTCGCTTTAATTTCTGGCTTATAGTGGTCTTTTACGTCTTTTTCTGTAATGCTTTTCTTAATCGCTTCATTCATAGCAAGTTTGAACTTAATTTGATTTTTGAAATCCTCTTCATCTTTTAAACGATTGTTTTCTAATACTTTTTTGAATTGATCTCCATATTGTTTTTTTACTTTTTCTACTTCTTTATTTACCTCTTCATCAGGTACTTTATATTTTTTTGTGATGACGTCTTGTGCCATCATTTCGTATAGCATGTCTTTTCCGTAACGATCTTTCAATTGTTTTTCGAAGTCGTCCTTCGTAACAGTCGAGTCTGTTGCTGTGGCCACTGTAGCTGATCCGTTTTTTTGTCCGCAAGCAGATAGCATCAATATACTTATTAGTGCAGTAATAATGAAAATATGTTTCCCTCTCATGCCAACACCTCATCCGAATATGTTATCGCTATTGTAGAATATAGAAGTGAACATGAAGTGAATTTTTAATGTTTTTTTCCTTTAAAATGTAAAAAAGTACATCAACATAATTGTTGATGTACGATGGAATCAAAGGTGATCGGTCTTTTTAGAGTATGCACGTTTACCTTGCTGAATATTTTTTTGTTCTTGCTCATTTTTTTGTGTGCGTTTTGCATTATTATCGCGTGCTTTTTTGTCGTTATCACTCGTATGTGGCATATGTATCAACTCCATTTCTAAACGTTGTACGTTTATCATTTCCTTTTTCGTAAAGACTATGTATAGCGGTGCATTTATGAAGGGTAAAGGTGGATTCGAAATGGATTTGAAGTTGAATTATACTGAACTTATAAAGAAGTTAATCGTTGTAATCATCGCAGGTTTATTAAACGCGATTGGGATGAATTTATTTTTAACGCCAGCGAAAGTGTATGCGAGTGGCTTTGCTGGATTGTCTCAATTATTATCACAAATATTAGGTGATTTTTTATCGATTCACATATCTACAGGAGTATTGTTTAGCTTATTTAATATTCCTGTCGTTATTTTAGCGTGGAAAAAGGTTGGAAAGGCCTTCACCTTTTTTAGTTTTCTTTGTGTTATATTTATGACTTTGTTTCTAGAAATCATCCCTGTTAGAGCGGTTTCGAATGATATCATATTAAATGCGATTTTTGGCGGGATTATTTCGGCAATTGGAGTAGGGATTGCTTTAAAGTGGGGTGCTTCTACAGGTGGATTAGATATTATCGCCATGATTTTATCGAAAATAAAAGATAAGCCTGTCGGTACATACTTTTTCTTTTTTAATGCAATTATCATTATCGCTGCTGGCTATGTATATGGATGGGAAAAAGCGTTATATACGTTAGTGACTTTATATGTATCAACGAGAATTATTGATGCGATTCATACTCGTCATGTAAAGATTACAGCATTAATTGTTACGAAGAATGGGGCGAACGTAAGAAAGGCGATTCACTCGCGATTAGTAAGAGGGATTACAACGATACCAGCAACAGGTGCTTATACGAATGAAAATAAAGAAATGTTAATGATGGTTATTACTCGTTATGAGTTATACGAATTAGAGAGGATTATTAAACAAGTGGACCCAAGTGCATTTACAAATATACTGCAAACAGTTGGGGTGTTCGGATTGTTTCGGAAAGATTAAAGAGGACCAAAGTTGGTCCTCTTTTTTAATGTACATTCGTAATGTTTTGCAATTGCTCTTGCATTTCACGGAGCTGAACTTTTTCAGCAGTTGAAGAGTTTGCGTAAGCGGATTGCAAAGCATTTTTTGCTCTATACACGAGATCTTGTTGCTCAGTACCGCTTGAACAAGATACGGCATTTTCAACAGCATCTCTAGCTTGTTGGAATAGTAAGTTCCCCATTTAAACCCCTCCAAAAGAAGAGTTACTTCTTGCCTTTTCTGCCTCAGCTAATGTACCTCTGTACGGGAATCTTGCATCATGCTTCATAACAGCATCGGCTCCTTGTTGGATAAAACGTTTTGATTTGTTCTTTTTACCCATTTGAAAAACCCCCTTTATTTAGCTGAAAACAATCGACGCGATGTCTCATGCGTCTACTTATAGTATGGACATTTGGCAGGAAACTATAAGTAGGGAATTTTTAGATTACAACCCAAGAACCTCTTCTAAATATAAAGCAATACCATCTTCTTCATTCGTTAACGTCGTATGGTTTGCGAGTGATTTTAATTCAGGTATGGCATTTCCCATTGCGATGCCGTGACCAGCAAATTCAATCATTTCAAAATCATTATCCTCATCACCGAAAGCGATAATTCGCTCTTGTGGAATGTTGTAATGACTAGAAATTTTTTGTAATCCAACCGCTTTATTTAATCCGCTTTTCACAATCTCAATAATCGGCCAAGGTGCGCCCCATTTTCTATGGTCGATTACTTCCGCGTGCATATCCGTTAAATGTTGACGAATTGCAGTGGAATGCTCGTCATGTGCATCAATTAATAAGCAGGTTGGATGATCGTTTAAAATATTTAATAAGTCTCCTGTAAAAATCTTAGGAGATCCGAATTCGAAAATATGTTTTTTATCTTCATCAATTTCACGAACATACACATCGTCCATAACTTCAGCGTATATATTTTTCACGCCGAAATCAAAGCAAGCTCGTACAATTTCTTGCGCTGTTGCTAGCTCAAGAGGGGAGTGATGTATACCCCATTTTGAATCAAGAGGATGGTGTACGTACGCACCGTTAAAGTTTACGATAGGTGTATTCAGACCGAGTTCTTTATAGTAATCATAACTAGCGCGGAATGGACGTCCTGTTGAAATAACGACAACGTGTCCTTGTTCCTTTGCTTTTGCAATTGTATGTTTCGTTCGAGTGGAAATTATTTTGTTGTCTGTTAATAAAGTGCCGTCTAAGTCTAATGCGATTAAATGTTGTTTGTTCATAATTTCACCTCTTATAATAATTTTTTTATTTCTATCTGTATTTCCGTCTTTAATATGCAGAAATAAGAGGTTAGACCTGGTGAAATGACCATAGATGAAAATTTCACTATATATCCATCTTACGTCTCAAAGTGCTGCGGTGTCTACTATTTCTCGTTGGAAATTAAGAAAAGTCAACATCTTTTTAGAAAGTTCAAACAATGTTTCTTTCATTATGTACAAATTGTGAAAAGGGTTACATTGCCCGTGTGATGAGACTTATAATGAACATGTAATCTTCTCGTATATGTTTGACTCTCCTTTGAAACTAGCCTAGAGTAGGTTGGTTTCTTTTTTTTCTACAAGTAGGAAAGAAATCCCTGCTTACGCTTGTGTCATTCATATATATGTACAAGAACGAGATGTAGTACTGTTTCCTAAACATGACAGAAAAGCTTTCTTTTAAAATGGATATACTAATGAGGCAAAGACGTCATGGAAGGAGAATGAAAATGGGACAAAATCGCAGGTTTCGTTCTGGACAAAAAGCGCCAAATGATGGGGTTTATGTAGAAATTGGTGAAACGGGAAGTATGGTGAAAAATCCGCAAATGGTACAATTAACTGCCGGTGAAAAGTTTCCAGATAATACGAATCATAACCGTCAGTGGACATATAAAAGAAAACCGTAACAGAAGCCGCAATCTTTATTGCGGCTTTTTTGTCATGACACATTATAATTTCATTTACCGCACTGTTTTGAGCAGCGTAATGAATGTTCCTGTTTTCTTTTTCCAATAATAAGTTTGAAAATACATAGGCAAAATTATTGTATAAAAAAGTCAGTTGGCGTATAATCAAATCAAAGGTCAAAGAAAGTCAAACTTTTGGAGGGCTGTAAAGATGGACTTAAATCAAATGACAACAAAAACACAAGAGGCGATTATGAGTGCCCAATCTTTAGCGGTATCTCATCATCACCAAGAGGTGGATACTGTTCATCTATTACTTGCATTATTAGAAGAGCAAGATGGATTAGCGGTACGTATATTTCAAAAAATGAATGTTGATATAGAAGCGTTAAAGCAAGGTGCTGAAAGCTTAATTAAAAAGAAACCTTCTGTAACGGGAAGCGGTGCAGAAGTTGGAAAATTGTATGTAACGAGCGCTCTGCAACAACTGCTTGTAAGAGCAGGGAAAGAAGCAGAAAAACTGCAGGATGATTACATTTCAGTAGAACATGTATTGCTTGCTTTTTCTGAAGAAAAAGGCGATATAAATCAATTATTTACAACATTGCATATTACGAAAGATAACTTATTACAGTCTTTAATGACAGTTCGGGGGAATCAAAGAGTGACTAGTCAAAATCCAGAAGCAACTTATGAAGCGTTAGAAAAATATGGCCGTGATTTAGTGGCAGAAGTGAGAGCCGGGAAAATTGATCCTGTTATCGGCCGAGATAGTGAAATTCGACGCGTTATCCGCATTCTTTCACGTAAAACGAAAAACAATCCTGTTTTAATTGGGGAGCCAGGTGTTGGTAAAACAGCAATCGTTGAAGGATTAGCACAGCGTATTGTGAAAAAGGATGTACCTGAAGGATTGAAAGATAGAACGATTTTTGCGTTAGATATGAGTGCGCTCGTAGCTGGTGCGAAATTCCGTGGTGAGTTCGAAGAGCGTCTGCAAGCTGTATTAAATGAAATTAAAAAGAGTGAAGGACGCATTTTATTATTCATTGATGAACTTCATACAATTGTTGGTGCTGGTAAAACAGAAGGTGCAATGGATGCAGGGAATATGTTAAAACCGATGCTTGCGCGTGGTGAACTGCATTGTATCGGGGCGACAACGTTAGATGAATATCGTAAATATATTGAAAAAGATCCAGCGCTAGAAAGACGTTTCCAACAAGTATTAGCAGAAGAACCAACTGTTGAAGATACAATCTCAATTTTACGTGGATTAAAAGAACGCTTTGAAATTTATCACGGTGTAAATATTCATGACCGAGCGATTGTAGCAGCGTCAGTTTTATCAGATCGATATATTTCAGATCGCTTCTTACCGGATAAAGCAATTGACCTTGTTGACGAAGCATGCGCAACAATTCGTACAGAAATTGATTCTATGCCGACAGAATTAGATGAAGTAACGCGTCGTATTATGCAGTTAGAAATTGAGGAAGCAGCTCTTGGAAAAGAAACGGATCGTGGTAGCCAAGAGCGCCTAAAAACATTGCAACGTGAATTATCGGATTTAAAAGAAGTTGCAAGTGGTATGAGAGCGAAATGGGAGAAAGAAAAAGAAGACATTCACAAAGTTCGTGACTTACGTGAACATTTAGAACGTTTGCGCCGTGAATTAGAAGAAGCAGAAGGTAATTACGATTTAAATAAAGCAGCCGAACTTCGTCACGGGAAAATTCCTGCAATCGAAAAAGAATTAAAAGAAGCGGAAGAAATGGGCGCGCATAATAAACAAGAAAATCGTTTATTACGTGAGGAAGTAAGTGAAGAAGAAATTGCAGATATTGTTTCACGCTGGACTGGTATTCCTGTTGCTAAACTTGTTGAAGGAGAACGCGAGAAATTACTACGCTTAGAGCAAATCTTATCAGAGCGTGTCATCGGACAAGAGGAAGCAGTAAGCTTAGTATCAGACGCGGTTCTTCGTGCTCGCGCTGGTATTAAAGACCCGAATCGTCCAATTGGTTCCTTCATTTTCTTAGGCCCTACGGGTGTTGGTAAAACAGAACTTGCAAAAACGTTAGCGCAGTCTTTATTCGATAGTGAAGAGCAAATGATTCGTATTGACATGTCTGAGTATATGGAGAAACACGCAGTGTCACGCCTAATTGGTGCACCTCCTGGATATGTAGGATATGAAGAAGGCGGTCAATTAACAGAAGCGGTAAGACGTAAACCATATTCCGTTATTTTATTAGATGAAATTGAAAAAGCACATCCAGAAGTATTCAATATTTTATTACAAATGTTAGATGATGGACGCATTACAGATTCGCAAGGTCGTACAGTGGACTTTAAAAACACAGTTATTATTATGACTTCAAATATTGGATCTGCTCATTTACTAGATGGATTAGAAGAAGATGGTTCGATTAAAGAGGAATCAAGAGACCTTGTAATGGGGCAATTAAGAGGACATTTCCGCCCTGAATTTTTAAACCGTGTTGATGAAATTATTTTATTCAAACCTCTTACAACGAATGAAATTAAAGGCATTGTTGATAAAATTGTAAAAGAATTACAAGGTCGTCTAGCTGACCGTCACATTACAGTAGAATTAACAGATGCAGCAAAAGAATTTGTTGTAGAAGCTGGTTTCGACCCAATGTACGGAGCTCGTCCGTTAAAACGATACGTACAACGTCAAGTGGAAACGAAATTAGCAAGAGAATTAATTGCAGGAACAATTACTGACAATTGTCACGTAGTTGTTGATGTAGAAAATAACGAATTAGTCGTTCATGTGAAATAAAAATAAAAAGAGTTCGGATAAAATCCGGACTCTTTTTTTAGTGTTGTTCTACTGGCTCGTTTGGAATTGCAGCTGAAATTGCTAGTACTAATACAGCAAGAACAACTGAGAAAATAGACGCTTGGTTAAAGTCGTATGTACCGCCAGTCATAGAGCCGATTACATAGCTCATCATATGTACAAGTAAGAACGACCAAATTAATGCCCAAATGAAACGCATATTTTACACCTCTATTCGTTCAATCTGTCCTTATTGTAACACAATTGAAAAAAGAATATAGAAAAATATTTGTAGATTTTTCAACGCAAATTTGCATTCCGTTCATACATTATAAAAGAGTGGTTTTATATGTTTAGAAAATAAGGCGGGGGAAAAATGAGTATTACGGAACGTTTTTTTTACTTAGAAAAAGAACCATGTGTTATTTATTTACCGGAGAAGCCAAATGGATTTTCTGTTATGCTCCTCGGTGATTATAACTACTTTATTGAGAATGGTACAAGTTTATGGACGCAACATGCGGGTAAATCTTATTTCTTACATGGTCTTATTGAGCAAGGCTACACGGTCTTTTCCTCTAATTTATACGGAAGACATTGGGGAAACGATCAATCTGTTCGTCTGGCAAAACGTTTATATGATGTTGTTTTGAGAAAAGAGACGTTAAATGCGAAAATGCACATTATGGCAGATGGTATGGGAGCGCTTGTGGCACTTGAAATGATGAACAAATATCCTGAATGTATTCGTTCTGTTGTTATGTTAAATCCGTGTTTAGATTTACCAGAATATGTGAGTTTTGAGAAAGAGCATAAGTTTTTTTACAAGAGACTCGTGAAGGAATTAAGTTTGGCGTATGATTCCAAAGAAGAAGGATTAGAATTAAAAATAAATAAGAAATCATTTACGCTTCTTCCATCTTGTGTACCTGTTAAAATTTTTGTATCAACGCAAGAAAAAAGAGGAAGAAAACAACAGTTGCGTAAATATGAGAAAATGAGGCAATTAAATCAATGTGATACTTCTGTCTTGTTCCATCTGCAAGATGTGAAATATAAAATGGTTAGGCAAACGACCGATTTCTTTAAAAAATATGAAGAAGAATTGTGAAGCTCCCATATACATAAATGAGGAGCTATTTGCTTCAGAGGGAAAGGGTTGGTGGTATGGAACGCGTGCTGATAATAGGTGCACTTACGTTTGTAGGTTATCACCTTGTGAATAAAATGATCGCAGAAGAAGTAGAAGTGTATGGTCTTGATTTTGATGAATTCGATAGTATGACCAAAATTAATGAAGAGAAGTTATTGTTAATTGGGCGAAATGCGTTATTTACGTATTATTCGATAAGAGATGAAGATGGATGGAGATCGGTAGAGGAAGAGAGATTCGATACTGTCTACTTTTGCTTATATGAGCCAAATCAGCAATGTGGATTTCGGAATGAAAGAGTCATATTACAATATTTAAAGCGAATTATAAGAATGTGTGAAGAACAAAAAGTGAAGTTAAATTTAATTTCTTCTATTGAAGTAAGTAGTACAGGTGAATCCGAAAATAAGCGCCTATTTTTGAAAGTAGAAGAAGGATTGAAAAAAGGGAATTTAAAATATAGTGTATTTCGAGTTCCTACATTATATGGACCGTGGCAACCATCCTTTATGATGTATCATCAGCTCATTTTATCAGAATTAGACGAGAAAGAGTGCCGTTGTACGAGTGAGGAAAAAGGAAGTGATTTGCTTTACATTGAAGATGTATGTGAATACTTATGGGAGAATGGAACGAACGGGGCGCATCTTGGTATATACAATTTACTTAGTGGTAAACAGTCATTATGGGAAAAAGGTATGAATCTTTTACGCGCGGATGATAAAGTAAATAAAAATAATAATGAAATAAGAGATGAGGCTATTGAAGTCATTTCGATAAAAAGAAATACTCCGTTAGAATACGGTTTAAATAAGCAACTGGCACACATGAAAAAATATAAAGAGTTATACGAAGAGTAGCACGCGTGTTACACTATTGTATGTGAAAGTTTTAATGGAGAGGAAGAGTATAATATGAACGAAAAAAGCATGCAGTTTTTACAAATCGCAATGAAGCATTTACCAGAAGCAAAGGCAATTTTAGATGATAACGGAATTGCACTTGATATGGAGAAGGCACAGCCGGTGTTAGAGTTGTTAATGAAAGTTATGAACGAAGCTTATGAGCTTGGGAAAGCAGATAAAGAATAAAATCCGTCTTTTTTGATGGAGGAGAGGCTCGAATCGTGAGTAGAAGCGGTTCGGGCCTTTTTATTTGGAATGAAATACGAAAAGGTATGATTCTGTTTCTTTTAATGAAAAATAAAGTGGATAATGCGTTAGCTTTCTGTTTTATGCGAAATATATTCTAGACAAAAATACATTTATGTTTTAAAATTAGTACCAAGTCATAATAATTGATATAAAACGGAGGGCTGCGATGTGAACGTGGGCATTTTAGGGATCGGAAGATATGTGCCAGAAAAAGTAGTCACAAATCACGATTTAGAGAAAATAATGGAAACATCCGATGAATGGATTCGTACGAGAACGGGAATTGCAGAAAGACGCATTGCCGATGATACAATAGATACTTCATATATGGCCGTAGAGGCTTCTAAAAAAGCACTTGAAGATGCAGGAATTAACGGAGAGGATATCGATCTGATTTTAGTAGCGACAGTAACACCAGATCGTGCTTTTCCAGCAGTTGCTTGTGTAATTCAAGAAGCAATAGGAGCGAAACATGCAGCTGCAATGGATTTAAGTGCAGCATGTGCTGGCTTTATGTACGGAATGATTACAGCGCAGCAATTTATTCAAACAGGAACTTATAAAAATGTATTAGTAGTTGGTAGTGATAAACTATCTAAAATTGTAGACTGGAACGATCGAAATACAGCAGTACTATTTGGAGACGGAGCCGGTGCTATCGTAATGGGAGCTGTTTCAGAAGGTAAAGGCGTTCTATCTTTTGAATTAGGAGCAGACGGAAGTGGCGGCAAGCACCTTTATCAAGACGAGTATGTTATGATGAATGGCAGAGAAGTGTTTAAATTTGCCGTTCGTCAACTTGGTGATTCTTGTCTTCGCGTTTTAGATAAAGCTGGTCTTACGAAAGAAGATGTAGATTTCTTAGTACCGCATCAAGCAAACATTCGTATTATGGAATCTGCAAGAGAGAGGTTAAATTTACCACAAGAAAAAATGAGTATGACAATTGAGAAGTTCGGTAATACATCAGCTTCTTCAATTCCGATTGCAATGGTAGAGGAATTGCAAAACGGACGTATTCAAGACGGTGATTTAATTATACTTGTTGGTTTTGGCGGCGGATTAACATGGGGAGCAGTCGCTCTTCGTTGGGGTAAATAAGGACTGAGAGAAAAAAGGAGTGTATTTTGTATGGAAAAAAAGAGGGTCGTAATTACAGGACTAGGAGCTGTTACACCGGTCGGAACAGATGTTGAAACAGCATGGGAAAACATTAAAAAGGGTGTATCTGGAATCGGGCGACTTACAAGAATTGATCCAGAACTATTTCCAGCAAAAGTAGCAGCGGAAATTAACGACTTTGAAGTCGAGAAATATATTGATAAAAAAGAAGCGCGCCGTATGGACCGCTTTACACAATATGCAGTAGCAGCAGCGAAAATGGCAGTTGCAGATGCAAAGCTTGAAATTACAGAAGAAAACGGACCTCGAATTGGTGTATGGATTGGATCTGGTATTGGCGGTATGGAAACATACGAAGAACAATTTAAGATTTTTACTGAGAAAGGCCCGCGCCGCGTGAGCCCATTCTTCGTGCCAATGATGATTCCAGATATGGCAGCAGGTCAAGTATCAATCGCAACAGGAGCAAAAGGAATTAACACTTGTTCTGTAACGGCTTGTGCATCTGGTGCAAACTCAATTGGTGATGCATTTAAAGCAATTCAGCGTGGTGATGCTGATGCAATGATTACAGGCGGAGCAGAAGCACCGCTAACAAGTATGGCATTCGCAGGATTTAGCTCAGCGAAAGCATTAACATTTAATGAAGACCCAGCAACGGCTTGCCGTCCATTTGATAAAAACCGTAGCGGTTTCGTAATGGGTGAAGGTTCAGGGATTCTAATTCTTGAAGAATTAGAGCACGCATTAGCACGCGGTGCTCACATTTACGCGGAAATTGCTGGTTATGGTGCAACTGGAGATGCGTTCCATATTACAATGCCTGCTCCTGGTGGTGAAGGCGGAGTGCGTGCAATGCGTCAAGCCTTAGCTGATGCAGGCCTACAGCCAGAAGATATTGATTACATTAATGCGCATGGTACAAGTACGGATGCGAATGAAAAATATGAAACGATGGCAATTAAAGAAACTTTCGGTGAGCACGCGTATAAAGTAGCAATTAGCTCAACGAAATCAATGACAGGTCACTTATTAGGAGCAGCTGGTGCTGTTGAAGCGATTTTCTCTATTAAATCAATTACAGACGGAGTAATTCCTCCAACAATTAACTATGAGACACCAGATCCAGAATGTGACTTAGATTACGTACCGAATCAAGCGAGACATCAAGAAGTAAATGCAGTATTAAGTAACTCATTAGGATTCGGTGGTCATAACGCAGTGTTAGTATTTAAATCGTATAAATAATAGATGAAATAAGGAGTTTTTCCGCAATATATTGCGAAAAAACTCCTTATTTATTTTTACGTCTTTTTCTCCTGTAGCATATACATAAGAAAAAAGGAGGGATAAAGATGGGGGTTATTGAAACAGCTGAATGGCTACATTTATATTATGGACGGCCAGAAAAACTTTGTGAGAAATTTACGAAGTATATTCCGTTGCCAAAAGAAAGGTTGTATCGCTTTTTAATTTCAAAAGGGATGTATCGTCCGGTCATGCGTGGGGAAAAGGAAATTAAAGAATTAGAGGAAAAGGAAATTTGGAAAGAGTTGAGCCTGGAGTATGATAAATTGAAAAATTGGTTGAAGGGTCCGGATGTCCCTGTCTTTATTTTATTATCAGATTCCTATAATCGAACTGTGCAAGAAGAGTATAACGGTAGGGCTGGATTATCTATGCGTCATGTTATTTTCTTATTCGTATGTGGACGGAATTCGGTAGAAGAATTAAAAGTGTTATTGGCGCATGAATATCATCACATATGTAGGTTACATCAAATTGAGACGAAAGAAACAGAATATACATTACTTGATACGATGATTATGGAAGGGCTAGCTGAGCAAGCAGTGACGGAAAGATATTCAGAAAAAAACAATGCACCGTGGACGGCGTATCTTTCAAAAGAAGAGGCTATTTATTATTGGAAAAATGTTGTACATGAAAGAATAAGTATAAAACGAGGAACAAGGGAACATGACATCTTATTAAATGGATTTCACTCTTATCCGAAGATGCTTGGCTATGCGCTTGGATTTCATATTGTCAAAGATTGTGTAACTTTGGAAGGAGAAGATACACTTTCTTTATTATCTATAGATGCAAAAGAAATATTGAATAAAGCAAATACATTTCATATATAAAAAAACAGGAGCTTGATTTCCTGTTTTTTTTAGTATTAATAGAAGAAAAAATAATAATTAGAATATATTTCCTTAAGTGGAATAAAGTTAAGCAAAAATGAACATAATGATTGGTACAAACAGTAGTGAAGTGAGGGGTAGTGAATGTTATATCTACATGATGTATGGGTAAATTGGTTTGAAGGTGAAGAGAATGGGTATAACGTTTGTCATTTTTACGAATGGCGGAAAGATGATACGATTGAGCTATTAGATCAAGTGCCATTATTAAAAGTAGATGCCACATTATATCATTACATCGAGAACGAATTGTTAGAGCTTCCGCAAAAAATGCTGGAAGACGTACATCATAAGGCTTATATTCGTAAAAATCATGAACGTTTGCAGCAAGAGTATTGCTTTGTTGTTACAGATGGAAAAGGAATTATTGCGATTGACACAATTGGTTACAATGTACCAATTCGCAAAAGCAGACTTATACCACGCCAAGAGCAGATGGTATATGAGATGGTAGAAAACGTACAAGCAGAAAAGTATGAGTTCCAAGTAGAAGAAACAGAAAAAGAACACCACATTTTATCACCATCGCCTTTCATTATGAATGGCTTGACTCGTAAAGAACGACAGCTAAAACAATTATTATTTATGGCGTTAGATCAATTACATACAACGAAAAATACAGCAGAGATTCGCTATTGGTACACAGAGTGGGATCCATCAGCATATGGAACGGTTCAACATATGGAGTTCGAGGATATTTGGGCTAGACTGTATGATGAAGCGAAAGCTGGCTGGTCTGAGAAACATGAACAATTATGCGAGCGTCTCGTAAAAGGACAGCCATTTTTTGAAAAGTTATGGGAAATGGAAAATGAGCAAAAGGTAAATTAAAAAACCGCCAATTGGCGGTTTTTTAATTTTGTAGAAATCCAGCTCCAGCAGCGAGCTCTTCGTGTCTAAGAACCTTCCGCATAAGAAGACAAAAAGCGTCTTCTATGTGAAAGAACCTTAGCCAGTCAGAGCTGAACGAGCCGCTTCCGCTTATATGAAATCCGGCTCCTAGCCCTTCGCGTCTAAGAACCTTCCCCACGAGAAAGTAAAAAGCACCTTCTGTGGGAAAGAACCTTAGCCGTCAGGGCTAAGCAGTCGCCTCCGCTTTATATGTTACCTACGTTTTCTGCTTAGTCCCATTGCGTTTTCTACTTTGCGTAGTTGTTTGAATGCAACGCGGTTTGCTTTTTCTGCACCTTTGTCTAGAATTTCGTCTAGTTCTGGTGAGTTGATTAGTTCGTTATATTTGTCTTGGATTGGACGAATTGCTTCTACGACTACTTGCGCTAGGTCGCCTTTGAAGTCGCCGTATCCTTTTCCTTCGTACATTGTTTCAATTTCTTCAACTGTTTTTTCAGAGAATGAAGAGTAGATTGTTAATAGGTTAGAGATACCAGGTTTGTTCTCTTTATCAAATTTCACAATACCTTCAGAGTCAGTAACAGCACTCTTAATTTTCTTTTCAATTGTTTTTGGCTCATCAAGCATACTGATCATTGATTTTGGATTCGGATCAGATTTACTCATTTTTTTCGTAGGTTCTGTTAATGACATAACACGAGCTCCTACTTTTGGAATACGAATTTCAGGCATTGTGAAGATTTCACGGTAACGTTTGTTGAAACGCTCTGCTAAGTCACGTGTTAATTCGATATGTTGCTTTTGGTCATCACCAACCGGCACGATTTCAGTGTTGTAAAGCAAAATATCAGCAGCCATTAATGGTGGATACGTAAGTAATCCAGCTGGAACTGAATCTCTACCAGAAGCTTTATCTTTATATTGCGTCATACGCTCTAATTCTCCAACGTAAGCAACAGATTGCATGATCCATCCTAGTTGAGCGTGTGCTGGTACTTCTGATTGTACAAATAAAGTAGCTTTTTCAGGGTCAATGCCACATGCTACATAAAGTGCAGCAAGACTGCGGATGTTTTTACGAAGTTGTACGGGATCTTGAGGTACTGTAATCGCATGTTGGTTTACAATACAGAAATAACAGTCGTGTTCATTTTGAAGCTCTGTAAACTGCTTCATTGCTCCTAAATAGTTTCCAAGTGTAATCGTTCCACTTGGCTGAATACCAGAAAAGATAACTGACATAAGTAATTCCTCCTAAAATAGAATGCGTGATGGGGGAAGAGAAGGCAAACAAAAAAGCCCATTCATCCCAAAAACTATAGGGACGAATGGACCGCGGTACCACCCTAATTATTTCACTACCGTGAAATCTCTCTAATCCATAATAACGTTTGGATATAACGCCAAAGCCTACTACTTTCGGTTCGGTTTGGTGCTCAAAAGCCCATTCCATACTGTACAATTACTTGTTCACACCAACCACAAGCTCTCTGAAATTGCCTCAATATGTACTCTTCTTTATCATCGCATACATATAAATTTATTTATTGTTACTTTAGCTCTTTTAATATGAAAGAACTAAAGTTTTATAACAAAATGTTTTGCTGATTATTATATCATATGGGATAGTGTTTGCAAACTACATCAAAATAGTAAAGCTAATGAGGGTCGAGAACAACCCAAGAACGATACCTGTAATACAAATTGGATATGTCCATTTGAATGAATATGTTTTATAAATACGTTCTTTCTTATCTGTAGGCTCCTCGACTTCTTCAATTAAAGAGTCAATCTTTTTGTTCGTACCAAATACTCTTTGGAATGCGTAAATGGTTACATTGAAAAAACCATTTTGAAATATGTATAAAAAACCACCGATAAGAATAAAAAACAGTGCAATATAAAACAAGATGTTGACAAAATTCAACAAAAATTGCGATGAAATGAGGAATGCGCCAATACTAGAAGCGATTATCGCTATGAAAATTAGTATACAAGTATGAAAAAAAACTTTATTCAAAATGTTCCCCTCCGTCAAAATATTACTAGAATTATTATACTATAAAAGCTATAATATGTACTAGAATTAATTTTTTGAAAATTATACGCAATTAAAGGTCTGATTTCAAGATGATGGTAGCAATGTTAACGTATCCCTTTACAAAAAAATAAAAATATAAACATTTTATTAAAAATTTTAACAAAAAAACAAAAAACTATATTCACAATTGTTATATTATATGTATAATGAAAATTGTAGAAACTTGGAGATTATTCTTTCAATTCTACTTTTTAACAAGTGAGGGTACAGGAAGTGCAAGTAGGGGAGGTAACACAACATGAAGAAAAAGATACCGTTATTAGTTGCATCGACGTTGACAGTCAGTATGTTAGGGGCTTGTAGTTACCAAAAAGAGGATAATAAAGCAGGCGCAAAAGAAAAATCCTCAAACAAACAAGTGTTAAATTTAACCGAAACAGCTGAAATTCCAACTATGGATACGACGTTATCAACAGATGCAACATCTTCTAACATCATGAATAATACAATGGAGGGATTATATCGTCTGGGGAAAGATGATAAACTTGTTCCAGGTGTCGCGAAATCTTATGAGAAATCAGAGGATGGCAAAAAGTATGTATTTAAATTACGTGAAGATGCGAAATGGTCTAATGGTGACCCTGTAACAGCGAAAGACTTCGTTTATTCTTGGCGAAGAGCTGTAGATTCAAACACGGGTGCCAAGTTTGCTTACATACTATTTGATGTTAAAAATGCGGAGAAAGTTAACAAAAAAGAATTACCAGTTGAAGAACTTGGTGTAAAGGCAATTGATGATCATACACTTGAAGTGGAATTAGATAATCCTGTTCCTTATTTTGTAAGTTTAACAGTCTATCCAACATTGTATCCTTTGAATGAGAAGTTTGTAACAGAACAAGGAGCAAAATTTGGATTAGAATCCAATACGACACTTTATAATGGTCCATTCGTATTAAATGAATGGAAGCATGAACAAAGCTTCAAACTTAAGAAAAACCCAACGTATTGGGAAAATAAAGAAGTAAAACTTGAGGAAATAAACTTCAATATTGTTAAGGATCGTTCAACTGCTATAAATTTATATGAAACGAAAGCAATTGATCGTGTAGTGTTAACATCAGAGTTTGTAGATAAATACAAATCAGATGCTGATTTCAAAACGATTAAGAGGCCATCTACACAATTTATTCGCTTAAATGAAAAGAATAAATTTTTAGCAAATAAAAATATCCGAAAAGCAATTGCAATGTCCTTTGAACGTGAAAATATCGGAAAAGTTATCTTAAACGATGGTTCAGAGGGGATATATGGTTTTGTTCCGAAAGGCTTAGCAAAAGGTCCGAATGGAAAAGACTTCCGTGAAGAGAACGGAAAGCTTATAAAAGAGGATATTAAAGAAGCTCAAAAGTACTGGGAAGCTGGTAAAAAAGAACTTGGTGTAGACAAAGTAGAGTTAGAGCTATTAAACTTTGATACTGATGATGCTAAAAAAATCGGAGAGTATTTAAAAGGCCAATTTGAAAAGAACTTACCTGGTCTAACAGTTCCGACAAAAATGCAGCCATTTGCACAAAAATTAAAACTTGAAGCAAGTGGAGATTATGCGATGTCGTATGCCGGATGGAGTCCAGATTATATGGATCCAATGTCATTCCTTGAAATGTATACAACAGGTAATGCGCAAAACAAAGTAAATTATGCAAATTCAGCGTATGATGATTTAATTAAAAAAGCAAAAACAGAAGTTGATGTACAAGCTCGCTGGGATGCACTATTAAAAGCGGAAAAACAACTGCTTGAAGATGCTGCGATTGCTCCAGTATATCAACCTGGAAAAGCATATTTACAACGTGGCTCAATTACTGGCCTATTAGAACATAAATATGGCGGAGAATTTAGCTATAAGTGGGTTGAACTCAAAAATTAAAAATGGTTTCCATCATGAATAAGGGTATATGCCTATGATGGGCATATGCTCTTATTTTAAAAAAATAAAAGTAAGAATATTTTAAACTATCTTATTGCTTTTGAGAAAAACGGGGAGGTGCTTGACTATGGGACGTTATGTATTAAAACGTTTCGTGTACATGGCTTTGACATTATTTTTAATTACTACACTGACTTTCTTTTTGATGAAATTACTTCCGGGTTCTCCGCTTAAAAACCAGGAGAAGCTATCACCGGCACAAAAAGAAATCATTCTTGAAAAATACGGATTGAATGATCCGGTACCAGTTCAATACGCACGTTACTTAGGTAACTTAGCAAAAGGTGATTTAGGGGTATCATTCCAATATGATAACCGTCCAGTAACAGATATGATTGTGGATCGTATTGGACCATCAGCACAGCTTGGTTTACAAGCGATTATATTAGGAACATTTATCGGTTTAATTTTAGGAATCGTTGCGGCACTTCGTAACAATACGTGGGTCGATTATGGAGCGACAATTATTTCCGTACTCGGGATGTCGGTACCATCATTCGTATTCGCCGCTTTACTACAATATTTCGTAGGGGTAAAACTTGGTTGGTTCCCAGTAGCGTTCTGGAAAGGACCAGAGTTTACAGTAATGCCTACAATTGCTTTATCGATGGCAGTTATCGCAACAATCGCACGTTTCTCTCGTGCAGAATTAATTGAAGTTATGCAAGCCGATTACATTTTAACAGCGAAAGCTAAAGGAATTAGCCAAGGCGTTATCATTGTCAAACACGCACTTCGTAACGCATTAATTCCAGTAGTAACAATTTTAGGACCAATGGTTGCGGCATTAATTACAGGAACACTTGTTATCGAGCAAATTTATGCTGTACCAGGACTTGGGGAACAATTCGTTAAATCTATTACAGTGAATGACTATACAGTTATTATGGGAACTACGATTTTCTATAGTGCGATCTTCATTTTAGTTATTTTCATTGTCGATATTTTATACGGAATTATTGATCCTCGTATTCGTTTAGCGGGAGGGAAAAAATGATGAAAGATGTACAAAAATTATCTCCAGATTTATTTCAACAAGCCAATCAAAATAATGTTGATAATGAAGTCATTGCCCGTCCAAGCTTAACGTTTTGGCAAGATGTAAGAAGACGTTTGTTCCAACATAAAGGTGCGATGCTTGGTTTCGTATTATTAAGTCTTATTATATTACTAGCGATTTTTGGACCGATGGTAAGTAAACACTCGTATAAAGAGCAAGATTTAGGTCGTGCGAAAATGCCACCAAAAATTCCAGTTATTGAAAATGTTCATTGGTTACCATTTGACGGTACAGATCAATATGGTGTTGACCAATATGAAAAACGTGATATTAAAGAGTACTTCTGGTTTGGTACAGATGATCTTGGTCGTGATTTATGGACAAGAACATGGGAAGGTACACGCGTATCATTATATATCGCTCTTTTAGCAGCAGCAATTGACTTAGTAATTGGGGTTGCATACGGAGGTATTTCAGCGTTTTATGGCGGCAGAGTAGATAATATTATGCAACGTATTATGGAGATTATTAACGGTATTCCATACTTAATCATCGTTATCTTAATGGTAATCATTATGGGATCTGGTATATGGTCAATTACACTCGCAATGGCAATTACAGGTTGGATAGGGATGTCGCGTATCGTTCGTGGACAAATCCTGAAATTAAAAAACCAAGAATATGTATTAGCATCTCGTACATTAGGTGCAACAAATACACAATTAATTGTGAAACATTTAATTCCAAACGTAATGGGACCTATTATCGTAATGACAATGTTTACAATTCCATCAGCGGTGTTTGGTGAAGCGTTCTTAAGTTTCATCGGTTTAGGAATTCAGCCACCATTTGCGTCACTAGGTTCTCTTGTAAATGATGGTTATAAATCTATTCAAACGTATCCGCATATGATGTTCATCCCTGCGGTTGTCATCAGTATATTAATTTTAGCGTTTAACTTAATGGCAGACGGATTACGCGACGCGTTAGATCCAAAAATGCGTAAGTAAAAGAGGGGAGAGGCAAAGATGAAAACATTGTTAGAGGTAAAAGATTTACAAGTCTCCTTTGATACACATGCAGGTGAAGTACAAGCTGTACGCGGCGTTACTTTTGATTTGAAAAAAGGAGAGACATTGGCGATTGTAGGAGAATCTGGTTCAGGGAAATCAGTTACTTCTAAAGCGTTAATGGGATTAATTCCGAATCCTCCTGGACGCATTAAAAATGGTGAGATCGTATTTGAAGGTCGTGACTTAACGAAATTAACAGAAAAAGAAATGCAGCAAGTACGTGGTAAAGATATCGCGATGATTTTCCAAGATCCAATGACATCATTAAACCCAACGATGACAATTGGAAATCAAATTATGGAAGGCCTTATTAAACACCAGGGGATGAGTAAAGCAGACGCACGTAAAGTTGCTTTAGAATTAATCGACCTTGTAGGTATTCCAAATCCAGAAGCTCGTTTAAAACAATATCCTCACCAATTCTCAGGTGGTATGAGACAGCGTGTAGTTATTGCGATGGCGTTAGCTTGTAACCCGAAATTATTAATTGCCGATGAGCCGACAACAGCGCTAGACGTTACGATTCAGGCACAAATTTTAGAACTTATGAAAGACATTCAGCAAAAAACAGAAGCGGCAATTATTTTCATTACGCATGACTTAGGTGTAGTAGCAAACGTTGCTGACCGAGTGGCAGTTATGTACGCTGGTAAAGTTGTTGAAATTGGAACTGTAGATGAAATTTTCTATAATCCGAAACATCCATATACTTGGGGCTTAATCGCATCTATGCCAAGTTTAGATGGCTCAGAGGAAGAGTTATATGCAATTCCTGGAACGCCTCCGGATTTATTAAAGCCGCCAAAGGGTGATGCTTTTGCACCACGTAACCCACAGGCACTAAAAATTGATTTTGAAATGGACCCACCTTTATTTAAAGTAAGTGATACACACTATGCGGCAACTTGGTTACTTCACGAGCAAGCTCCAGAAGTAAAACCGCCGGCAGTTGTTGAAAAACGTATTCTTCAAATGAAAGCAGGTGAACAACATGACTAAACAACGTGAGAAATTAATTGAAGTAAAAAATGTAAAGCAGCACTTCGACGTGAGTGGTGGTGTTGTCAAAGCGGTTAATGATATTTCATTTGATATTTACCGCGGAGAAACATTTGGTCTTGTAGGAGAATCAGGTTGTGGTAAATCAACAACTGGAAGAACGATTATTCGTTTATATGATGCAACTGCTGGTGAAGTATTGTTCGATGGTGAAAACGTACATGGTAAGAAATCACGCGCAGAATTGAAGAAATTCAACCGTAAAATGCAAATGATTTTCCAAGATCCATACGCATCATTAAATCCTCGTATGACAGTAGGGGATATTATCGCAGAAGGTATTGATATTCACGGATTAGCGAAAAGTAAAAAAGAGCGCATGGATCGTGTCCATGAATTATTAAACACAGTTGGTTTAAATAAAGAGCATGCAAACCGTTTCCCGCACGAATTCTCAGGTGGACAACGTCAGCGTATCGGTATCGCTCGAGCGCTTGCTGTAGAACCAGAATTTATCATTGCCGATGAGCCGATCTCAGCACTTGACGTATCGATTCAGGCGCAAGTTGTAAACTTACTGAAAAAGCTACAAAAAGAAAAAGGTCTAACATACTTATTCATTGCCCATGATTTATCGATGGTAAAATACATTAGTGACCGCATCGGCGTAATGTACCGTGGGCAAATTGTAGAACTTACAACAAGTGAAGAGTTATATGCGAATCCAGTTCATCCATATACGAAATCACTATTATCAGCAATTCCGCTACCAAATCCAGATTATGAGCGTAATCGTAAACGTATCGTATACGATCCATCGCAGCATGATTACGGTAGCGAAGTGCCAACAATGCGTGAAATTCGCCCAGGACATTTCGTACTATGTTCTGAAGCGGAGTATAAGAAATATAAAGAGATTTATCAATAATAAAAAAAGCCATTCTTCCATTAAGGAAGGATGGCTTTTTTCTACTATATATATGAGTTGTCGGTAAGTCGATATAAATTGCATTTATTAATAACTACATCATGATCAAACAAGTGCTACTGTGCCTGAACAGAACCAATCTCGTCTTGCTCTTCTGGTTTCACAAGTGCGTAACGTTCCCACGCCCTGCTTTTCCAGCGGAAGAACATAATAATGGCACGCGTCCATTCGTCGATGGCGATCGCTAGCCAAATACCAACGAGCCCCATATCTAAATGAAAGGCGAAAAAGTAACCTAGTGGTAAACTCATTAACACCATAGAGAATGCACCGATTAAAACAGGATATTTTGCATCCCCAGCTGCACGAAGCGAATTAATGATGACGATGTTCATCGTACGTCCCGTTTCAAGTAATACACTTAGTAAAAGAACACTTGCGCCTAACCCGATAATGTGCGGATTATCTGTAAACAGTCCCATTAATTGTGTACGGAATGTAATAACGAGAGCGACCATACATAAAGTTACACCAATCGCCCATTTTACACTTTTCCACAAGCGTTCGTATGCTTCATCCTTTTCCCCACCACCAACAAGGCGGCCAATAATAATGGCTGTTCCCATACCAATCGCAATTGCAAATAAATAAGTGAACATGGAAATGTTAGTAGCGTATTGTCTAGCAGCTAATGATTCCGTTCCTAAGTACGTTGCGTAATAAAGGAAGACGATTTGACAAGCTTGATACATCACTTGTTCAAATGCAGATGGAATGCCGATTTTTAAAATTTTCCCAATGTATTCTTTGGATAAAGTGAAGTAATATTGTAATTTCACACGATATTCCATAACGCGGTATAGTAACCAGAAGAAAACAATAAGTGCGATCAATCGACTGATAGCGGAAGAAATTGCAGCCCCTTGTACACCGAGCTCTGGGAAACCAAATTTCCCGAAAATGAGTGCGTAGTTTCCAGCGATATGAATAATATTCATTCCGAGTGAAATAAACATCGCTTGCTTTGTAAAACCGTGTACACGGATAATTGCGGCTAATGAGTTAATGATAGCTTGCAGGAAGATAGCCCCTCCGACGATAGATAAGTAGTTTTGCGCATACGATAGTACATCGCCTTGTAAGTTCATTGCGAGCATCATATGTTTCGAAAATAAAAGAAAACCAGCGCTTATAACGAGCCCAACTATTAAATTTAATGTGACGGCTAATGCTGATATTTTAGATGCTTCCATAAAGCGTCTGGAACCGAGGTATTGAGATACAACGATAGCAGCGCCGTTCCCGATGACTTCTAATACCAAAATCGCAATATGAAGATATTGATTCGCTGCACCAACCCCAGATACAGCATCGTCTGATAATGCACTTAACATGAACGTATCAGCGATCCCCATCAACATAAAAAGAAAAACTTCTAGAAAAATAGGCCATGTTAATAAGAATAAACTTAATTTCTCTGTCGGCCCATTTTTGGCCTGAATTGCTGTCATGTCCGTCCCCTCTTTACCGATATCTATTTTTAGCAAAATGTATCGTAACATACTTTCTTATCCTTTGCACTCATTTTAGCCTACATATTTTTAATATGAAGGGACTGCTACTTTATGTTAAAAAGGGTGGGATAATTATACATAAAGTATTATGAAATATAAAATTTGTTTTTCTCTGATAATTTAGAAAAATATAAAAATAATTATTTCCGGCACTTTAGTAAGGGGAAACAGCAATATAAAACGTTTACAAAGATATATTTTTTAACAGAAAACTTTAATGAAATAGAAATATAAATATACAAAAAATATATTTGTGTGTATAATATGAATTATTAGAACATATATATATTTCTTTCTGTTTGAAAATGAAAGGGCTAACATTTTTTTGGAGGGTGGAAGTATGAAAAAAAAGATACCAGTTTTTGTAGCATCAACAGTAGCGATGAGCATGATGTTAGGGGCATGTAGCTATCAAAAAGATGAACCGCAAGCAAACGCAAAAGGGGATAGCGGGAAAAGCGGTGCGAAGCAAGTTATTAACTTAATTGAAACACAAGAAATTCCAACGATGGACACAGCATTATCAGCTGACGCAGTTTCTTCAAGAGTAATGAACAATACGATGGAAGGCTTATACAGTTTAGGAAAAGATGATAAGCTAGTTCCAGGTGTAGCGAAGGAATTTAAAAAGTCAGAAGACGGTAAAAAGTATACGTTTAAGTTACGTGAAGACGCGAAATGGTCAAACGGTGAGCCTGTGACAGCGAAAGATTTCGTATACGCATGGCAAAGAGCGATTAATCCAGATACAGCTGCGAAATCAGCTTATATTATGTACGATATAAAAAATGCAGAGAAAATTAATAAAAAAGAGATGAGTCCTGATCAACTAGGTGTAAAAGCAATTGATGATTACACATTAGAAGTTGAATTAGACAATTCCATTCCATATCTTGTAGATTTAATGGTATATCCAATCTTCTATCCTGTGAATGAGAAGTTTGTTAAAGAGCAAGGTGCAAAGTTTGGTTTAGAAGCAAATACAACACTTTATAACGGACCATTTACATTAAGCGATTGGCAGCATGAACGTAGCTTTAAAATGACAAAGAACTCATCATATTGGGACAATAAAGAAGTGAAGATTGAAGAAGTAAACTTTAATATTGTAAAAGATACATCTACGCCAATTAACTTATATGAAACAAATGCAATTGATCGAGCGTCGTTATTAGCGGAGTTTATCGATAAATATAAAGGAAAACCAGATTTCCAAACAGTAGAAGATACATCTGTATTCTTCCTACGTTTAAATCAAAAAGATCCAGCTTTAGCAAATAAAAATATTCGTAAAGCAATTTCACTTGCTTTTGATCGTAAGCCGTTCGTTGATACATTATTAAACAACGGTTCTAAGGCCGCGACAGGATTAATTCCTGATAACTTCATTAAAGGACCAGATAAAAAAGATTTCCGTGCTGTAAATGGGGATATTGTAAAACCAAACGTGAAAGAAGCGAAGAAATATTGGGAAGCTGGTAAAAAAGAACTTGGTAAAAATGAAATCGAATTAGAATTATTAAATGAAGATGTAGAGTTATCAAAGAAAACTGGTGAATATTTAAAAGGTGAATTAGAAAAGAATTTACCAGGTTTAACAGTGAAAATTAAACAACAACCATTCGCGCAAAAACTAAAATTAGAAGATGCGGGCGATTATGTCATGTCATTCTCTGGATGGAGTGCGGACTTCCCAGATCCGATTACATATCTTGATATGTTTGTAACAGATGGGTCACAAAATAAGATGAAGTACTCTAATCCGAAATACGATGAAATCATTATGAAGGCGAAAAAAGATGGAAGCGATGTAAATGCTCGTTGGAAGAACTTATTAGAAGCAGAAAAAATGTTACTTGATGACGCTGCGATTGTTCCAGTATATCAACGTGGTAGAGCATACTTACAAAGAGAAACAATTAAAGATATGTACAACCATAAATATGGCGGAGATTTAAGCTTTAAGTGGGCATCCGTAGGAAAATAAAAAAAAGCAGGCTAACTTGAAGTGACCCCTAAAAGTTAGACAC